>NZ_QGLF01000017.1 GCF_003173055.1 Zavarzinia compransoris | reverse complement strand
GGCACGGAAGCGGTCAGCCTGACGCCGGTGACGGCCGGCACCTATGACACGAAGACCGTGGGCACCGGCAAGGGGGTGACGGTCACCGGCCTGACCCTGACCGGCACCGACGCGGCGAACTACGCCCTGGCCTCGACCACGGTCACCGGCACGATCGGGACGATCACGGCGAAGGCCCTGACGGCGAGCCTGACCGGCATGGCGAGTAAGGTCTACGACGGCACCACCGGCGCGACCCTGACCGCCGGCAACCTCGACCTCACGGGCGTTCTGGGCACGGAAGCGGTCAGCCTGACCCCNAACCGGCACCGACGCGGCGAACTACACCTTGGCATCGACCACGGTCACCGGTGCGATCGGGACGATCACGGCGAAGGCCCTGACCGCGAGCCTGACCGGCACGGCGAGCAAGATCTACGACGGCACCACGACTGCCACCCTGACCGCCGGCAACCTCGACCTCGCCGGCGTCCTGGGCACGGAAGCGGTCAGCCTGACGCCGGTGACGGCCGGCACCTACGACACGAAGACCGTGGGCACCGGCAAGGTGGTAACGGTCACTGGCCTGACCCTGACCGGCACCGACGCGGCGAACTACACGCTGGCCTCGACCACGATCACCGGCACGATCGGGACGATCACGGCGAAGGCCCTGACGGCGAGCCTGACCGGCACGGCGAGCAAGGTCTACGACGGCACGGGGGGCGCCACGCTGGCTGCGGGCAACTACAGCCTCGCCGGGGTGATCGGCACGGATAATGTCACCCTGACCCCGTTGACGGCCGGCACCTACGACACGAAGACTGTGGGCACCGGCAAGACGGTAACGGTCACTGGCCTGACCCTGACCGGCACCGACGCGGCGAACTACACCCTGGCCTCAAGCACGATCACCGGCACGATCGGGACGATCACGGCGAAGGCCCTGATCGCCAGCCTGACCGGTACGGCGAGCAAGATCTACGACGGCACCACGACCGCGACCCTGACCACGGGTAACTTCGGCCTCACCGGCGTCCTGGGCACGGAAGCGGTCAGCCTGACGCCGGTGACGGCCGGCACCTACGACACGAAGAC
>NZ_QGLF01000015.1 GCF_003173055.1 Zavarzinia compransoris | reverse complement strand
GCACGGGGTCGAGGTCGCCGTAGACTTTTGATTGGCCCGCGGTCGCGGTCACCGTCAGCGCTGCCGGTGTGATCCGGAAGCTCGGTGCGCCCGACAGGCTCACCGTGTAGTTGCCGCCCGCCGTGACGCCGCCCAGCGCGATCCCGTAGTCGCCCGCGTTCTCGCCTGCGGCCTGGGCCAGCGCCCCGGTCAGCAGGGCCGCCGTGTCGCCGGCCTTGAAGCCCGTGGCCGTGTAGGCCAGCGCAGGGTCAAGGTCCCCATAGACCTTCGATTGGCCCGCGGTCGCCGTCACCGTCAGCGCCGCCGGCGTGATCCGGAAGCTCGGCGACCCCGACAGGCTCACCGTATAGTTCCCACCCGCCGAGACGCCGCCCAGCGTGATCCCGTAGTCGCCCGCGTTCTCGCCTGCGGCCCGGGCCAGCGCCCCGGTCAGCAGGGCCGCCGTGTCGCCGGCCTTGAAGCCCGTGGCCGTGTAGGCCAGCGCAGGGTCAAGGTCCCCATAGACCTTCGATTGGCCCGCGGTCGCCGTCACCGTCAGCGCCGCCGGCGTGATCCGGAAGCTCGGCGACCCCGACAGGCTCACCGTATAGTTCCCACCCGCCGAGACGCCGCCCAGCGTGACCCCGTAATCGCCCGCGTTCTCGCCTGCGGCCCGGGTCAGAGAGCCGATCAGCAGGGCCGCCGTGTCGCCCGCCTTGAAGCCTGTGGCCGTGTAGGCCAGCACGGGGTCGAGGTCGCCGTAGACTTTCGACTGGCCCGCGGTCGCCGTTACCGTCAGGGCCGCCGGTGTGATCCGGAAGCTCGGTGCGCCCGACAGGCTCACCGTGTAGTTGCCGCCCGCCGAGACGCCGCCCAGCGTGATCCCGTAGTCGCCCGCGTTCTCGCCTGCGGCCTGGGCCAGCGCCCCGGTCAGCAGGGCCGCCGTGTCGCCGGCCTTGAAGCCCGTGGCCGTGTAGGCCAGCGCAGGGTCAAGGTCCCCATAGACCTTCGATTGGCCCGCGGTCGCCGTCACCGTCAGCGCCGCCGGTGTGATCCGGAAGCTCGGTGCGCCCGATAGGCTCACCGTGTAGTTACCACCCGCCGAGACGCCGCCCAGCGTGATCCCGTAATCGCCGGCGTTCTCGCCTGCGGCCCGGGCCAGGGCCCCGGTCAGCAGAGCCACTGTATCACCCGCCTTGAAGCCCGTGGCCGTGTAGGTCAGCGCAGGGTCAAGATCGCCGTAGACTTTCGACTGGCCCGCGGTCGCCGTTACCGTCAGCGCTGCCGGTGTGATCCGGAAGCTCGGTGCGCCCGACAGGCTCACCGTGTAGTTCCCGCCCGCAGACACACCGCCCAGCGTGATCCCGTAATCGCCGGCGTTCTCGCCTGCGGCCCGGGCCAGGGCCCCGGTCAGCAGAGCCGCTGTATCACCCGCCTTGAAGCCTGTGGCCGTGTAGGCCAGCGCAGGGTCGAGGTCGCCGTAGACTTTCGACTGGCCCGCGGTCGCCGTCACCGTCAGCGCTGCCGGTGTGATCCGGAAGCTCGGTGCGCCCGACAGGCTCACCGTGTAGTTCCCGCCCGCAGACACACCGCCCAGCGTGATCCCGTAATCGCCGGCGTTCTCGCCTGCGGCCCGGGCCAGGGCCCCGGTCAGCAGAGCCGCTGTATCACCCGCCTTGAAGCCCGTGGCCGTGTAGGTCAGCGCAGGGTCAAGATCGCCGTAGACTTTCGACTGGCCCGCGGTCGCCGTTACCGTCAGCGCTGCCGGTGTGATCCGGAAGCTCAGTGCGCCCGACAGGTTCACCGTATAGTTGCCGCCCGCCGAGACGCCGCCCAGCGCGATTCCGTAATCGCCGGCGTTCTCGCCCGCAGTCCGGGTCAGAGACCCGGTCAGCAGCGCGGCGGTATCACCCGCCTTGAAGCCTGTGGCCGTGTAGGCCAGCGCAGGGTCGAGGTCACCGTA
>NZ_QGLF01000014.1 GCF_003173055.1 Zavarzinia compransoris | reverse complement strand
GAAGCGAACCCGGCGAACTGAAACATCTAAGTAGCCGGAGGAAAGGACATCAACCGAGACTCCGTTAGTAGTGGCGAGCGAACGCGGACCAGGCCAGTGGTGTGTGCTTAAGAATCGGAACGGCATGGAAAGGCCGGCCATAGTGGGTGATAGCCCCGTACGAGTAGAAAGAGCATGCATCCTTGAGTAAGGCGGGACACGTGAAATCCTGTCTGAAATTGGGAGGACCACCTTCCAAGCCTAAGTACTCCTCAGTGACCGATAGTGAACCAGTACCGTGAGGGAAAGGTGAAAAGCACCCCGACAAGGGGAGTGAAACAGTTCCTGAAACCGGATGCCTACAAGCAGTTGGAGCTCAAGGTTCGTCCTGGGTGACAGCGTACCTTTTGTATAATGGGTCAGCGAGTTGGTCTTACGAGCAAGCTTAAGCCGTTAGGTGTAGGCGCAGCGAAAGCGAGTCTGAATAGGGCGCTAAGTTCGTAGGATCAGACCCGAAACCGAGTGATCTATCCATGGCCAGGTTGAAGATGCAGTAACATGCATTGGAGGACCGAACCCACGCCTGTTGAAAAAGTCGGGGATGAGCTGTGGATAGGGGTGAAAGGCCAATCAAACTCGGAGATAGCTGGTTCTCCGCGAAATCTATTTAGGTAGAGCGTCGGATGATGACCGCTGGGGGTAGAGCACTGGATGGGCTAGGGGGTCCCAAAGACTTACCAAACCTAACCAAACTCCGAATACCAGCGAGTTTAGTCCGGCAGGCAGACGGCGGGTGCTAACGTCCGTCGTCGAGAGGGAAACAACCCTGACCGCCAGCTAAGGTCCCCAAGTCATGGCTAAGTGTGAAAGGATGTGGGAAGGCCAAAACAACCAGGAGGTTGGCTTAGAAGCAGCCATCCTTTAAAGAAAGCGTAATAGCTCACTGGTCTAAATAAGCCGGCCTGCGCCGAAAATGTAACGGGGCTAAAGCCATGCACCGAAGCTGCGGGTTCGCGTAAGCGAGCGGTAGCGGAGCGTTCCGTAAGCCTGTGAAGGGAGACCCGTGAGGGCTCCTGGAGGTATCGGAAGTGAGAATGCTGACATGAGTAGCGAGATGAGTGTGAGAAACACTCACGCCGAAAGTCCAAGGGTTCCTGCGTAAAGTTAATCTTCGCAGGGTTAGCCGGCCCCTAAGGCGAGGGCGAAAGCCGTAGTCGATGGGAACCAGGTGAATATTCCTGGGCCTGCGGGTGGTGACGGATGGTGTGTATCATGTGCCCTTATCGGATTGGGTGCGTGGTGAAACTGTCCCTGGAAATAGCCCCCGCGTATAGACCGTACCCCAAACCGACACAGGTGGACTGGTAGAGTATACCAAGGCGCTTGAGAGAACGATGCTGAAGGAACTCGGCAAATTGACCCCGTAACTTCGGAAGAAGGGGTGCCCGTTTTTGCGCAAGCAGAGGCGGGTGGCACAGACCAGGGGGTAGCGACTGTTTACTAAAAACACAGGGCTCTGCGAAGTCGAGAGACGACGTATAGGGTCTGACGCCTGCCCGGTGCCGGAAGGTTAAGAGGAGATGTGCAAGCATTGAATCGAAGCCCCGGTAAACGGCGGCCGTAACTATAACGGTCCTAAGGTAGCGAAATTCCTTGTCGGGTAAGTTCCGACCTGCACGAATGGCGTAACGACTTCCCCACTGTCTCCAGCATCGGCTCAGCGAAATTGAACTCTCCGTGAAGATGCGGAGTTCCCGCGGTCAGACGGAAAGACCCCGTGCACCTTTACTACAGTTTTGCAGTGGTGCTAGGGATCGCTTGTGTAGCATAGGTGGGAGGCTTTGAAGTGTGGGCGCCAGCTCGCATGGAGCCACCGTTGAAATACCACCCTGGCGGTCTCTGGCCTCTAACCGCGATCCGTTATCCGGATCCGGGACCCTGCATGATGGGTAGTTTGACTGGGGCGGTCGCCTCCCAAAGCGTAACGGAGGCGCACGATGGTAGGCTCAAGCTGGTCGGAAATCAGCTGTCGAGTGCAATGGCATAAGCCTGCCTGACTGCGAGACTAACAAGTCGAGCAGAGACGAAAGTCGGTCATAGTGATCCGGTGGTCCCGTGTGGAAGGGCCATCGCTCAACGAATAAAAGGTACGCCGGGGATAACAGGCTGATGATTCCCAAGAGTCCATATCGACGGAATCGTTTGGCACCTCGATGTCGGCTCATCACATCCTGGGGCTGGAGCAGGTCCCAAGGGTTCGGCTGTTCGCCGATTAAAGTGGTACGTGAGCTGGGTTTAGAACGTCGTGAGACAGTTCGGTCCCTATCTGCCGTGGGTGTTGGAGACTTGAGAGGAGCTGTCCCTAGTACGAGAGGACCGGGATGGACGCACCTCTGGTGCATCGGTTGTCGCGCCAGCGGCACGGCCGAGTAGCTATGTGCGGACGAGATAACCGCTGAAAGCATCTAAGCGGGAAACTCACCTCAAAACCAGGTCTCCCTGAGAGCCGTGGAAGACCACCACGTTGATAGGCCGGAGGTCGAAGTCTAGTAATAGGCGAAGCCGACCGGTACTAATCGCTCGATAGAGCTCTATCGCAAGACTGCGCAAGCAGTCGCCGTCATGTCCGGCGAGGAA
>NZ_QGLF01000013.1 GCF_003173055.1 Zavarzinia compransoris | reverse complement strand
GTAGACCGCGCCGCCCTCGACCACGCCGTCCATGCCGTTGATGTCGCCGAAGGGCGCCACGTCCTTGCGGCCGTGCATCTTCTGCCACCACAGTTCCGCCTTGTACTGGCGTTCCAGGTTGGAACTGCTGTTGCAGACGTCCATGGTGATCGGGTGGAAGTTCAGGTTGTCGTTGGCGATGCCGTGGGCCACGAACGACCAGGTCGCCTCCAGCCCGTCCTTCGGGTTCAGGAAGGGCATGGCCCCCTGGGTCGACAGGGCGAACTTGCCGTCGGGGGTGAGCAGGTTGCCGTCCGGGGTCGCGTTGAAGGTGATGCCCTTGGCCTTGGCGTCCTCGGTCTGCTCCAGCGTGCCCTTGGGCATGTAGTAGGACGCGGTCGGCACGATCACCGCCTTCTTCCAGCCGAACCAGCCGGCGTCCTTGAAGCGTTCGGCGAAGGCGCCGACGATATAGGGCTTCAGCCAGGCGGCATCGACGTTGGAGGCGTCGATCACCGTGCCGGGCTTCAGTTCCGGCGGCAGGTTGGCGGATTTCAGCAGGGCCGGGGCATCATAGCCACGCAGCGCCGCCCAGCGCTTGGCGATCGCCAGCGCCTCGGCCGAGCCGAGAGCGTCGACGAACTTCGAGCGCCCGCCGCCCTCGCCGTTCTGGGCGATGAAAGCCTTCCAGGCGGCGACGCCGTCCTCCGGGCTGGCGAGGGCGACCTGGGACGCGCCCAGGGCCAGGGCGGCGACGAGGCCGGCCGCCATGGTTTTGAACTTCATGAGTTTCCTCCCTTTGGTGAACTGTTTTCAGAACTGATAGGTCAGCGAGAACTCGATCGCGTCCGCATTGTCGTAGAGGCCGAACAGGCCCTGCTCGGTCTTGCCCTCGTAGTGGATGATCTCCACCCGCGGGCGGATGTTGTCGCCGAAGTAGTTGAAGTCGATGCGCTGGCGATAGGCGAAGCCCTCGTTCTGGAAGTCGTAGGCCGCCAGCCCTTCGAGATAGAGACGGCCGTCGTCCAGCGCCTTCCACCACAGGAACGAGGCATAGGTCTGCACCGGGTGGACCTTGGAGCCGAAGGCCGCATAGGGCGACTGGAACATCAGGTCCTTGCTGTCCTCGGTGATGATGTTGAACAGCTGGAACGAGGTGAAGATCGAGCTTTCCTGGCTCTCCCAGAACGGCAGCCACAGGAAGTAGTCGAAGCCGACCATGATCGACAGCTGGTCGCGGAAGGCGACGCTCTCGTCGACGCTGGAGATCAGGGCATTGGTGCCATAGGCCTCGGTCCCGACATTGGTCTTCACCCGGTAGCGGTTGAACGGCTTGTCGAACTCGTAGGACGCTTCCATGCGGAACACCGGGGCGACATCCTTGGGCCCGAAGGCCAGTTCCACCATGTCGCGGGTGAACGTCGCCCCGACCAGCTTCTTCCGGTACTTGTAGTCGAGGTCGAAGTTGGTCGTGACCGAGCACAGCGGCGGCAGGATGCCGGTGGCGCAGCCGTAGAGATTGATCGGATAGCCGCCGAGCAATTGCCCGAGCGAGCCGAGCAGCCCGCCGGAAGTGGTGCGCATGGCGTCGAGATAGCCGACGCCGGGCGCATGCACCAGGGTCTCCAGCAGGGGCTGGCTCAGCGGCACGTTCAGCAGCGCCTGGTCCGCCTGGTGGGTGGCGCTGCCGACATGGAGCGTCGAGTCCCGCATCTTCACGATCGGCAGTTCCTGCCAGCCGTAATAGGCGTTCAGCGTGCCTTCGCCGTGCAGGGCCTGGAACTTGAAGCGCGCCGCCAGCGTCGCGTCGGTGACGCTGAACTCGCGCGGGGTGACGTCGTTCAGATGGGCCGCGAAGTAGGGGATGCCCTTGCCCGAGACCGGATCGATCAGATAGGGGAAGGGAAAGCCGTAGAGCCCGCCCGCGGTGACGTCGCCCGGGGTCGGGTTGTTGATCACGAACAGGTCGTGCTGGGTCTCGGGCATGAAGATCAGCTCGAGGCCCGGCTTGGTCAGGCCGATCCATTCGAAGGGCTTGGCGATGCCCATCTCGTCGAAGTTGAGGTCGACCGCCACCATCCAGTTCGGGATGCGGATCTCGTCGCTGTCGCCCAGCACGCCCTTCATGCGCAGGTCCTGGGCATGCAGCACGTCAAGCAGGCGGATGCCGTCCGACTGGCCCCAGCCGCGCACGAACTTGCCGATCTTGATGGCGTAGCGGTTGTATTCGTCGGTGATCTTGATCGCCAGTTCGCGGATCATCTCGTCTTCGAAGTCGTCGAGATAGCGGTTCTGGTGATCGACCGTGTTGCCGAAGGGATCGTCGCGCCCGCCGCCCTTGCGGTTCAGGTGATAGCCGTATTGCTGGGTCGCATTGGGACTATAGGGGTTCTGGATGCCGCTGCCCATCAGGTCCGCGCCCCAGCTGTCCACCCAGTCGCCGCGCAGCCAGAACTTGCCGGTCACCGCCAGCGTCTTGGTCGGCTTCCAGCTGATGTCGGTCTCGACGATATAATTCGCCTGCGCCAGGCGCAGCATGCCGTCGGTCAGTTCCGAGTACCCGAAGGCAACGCCCTGCTTGACGCGGCCGCCCATGCTGATGTCGCCGAGATCCGCCGCCAGGCCGGCCAGCGCGCCGCCGGCGGCGCTGCCCAGGATCGTCGTCGCCAGCAGGATATTCGCCAGTCTCATGTTTTCCCCCTGCCCTTCAGCGGCCTGCGGCCGCGTTCCTCCATTGTGTTTTTAAAGGCTTTGTTCGGTGGCCCGGCGCCGTCACCTGCCGGGCCCCGTCGTTGGCCGGCCCCTACTCCGCCGGCTTGCCGATCGCCTCCGCCGGCAGCGCCACCGCAGGCCGGGCATGGCCGGCCCCGTGGTTCGCCAGCGACTTCGGGCGGAACAGCAGCACCATGCAGGGCACGAAGATCAGCGCC
>NZ_QGLF01000012.1 GCF_003173055.1 Zavarzinia compransoris | reverse complement strand
GGCGCTGATCTTCGTGCCCTGCATGGTGCTGCTGTTCCGCCCGAAGTCGCTGGCGAACCACGGGGCCGGCCATGCCCGGCCTGCGGTGGCGCTGCCGGCGGAGGCGATCGGCAAGCCGGCGGAATAGGGCCCGGCCAACGACGGGGCCCGGCAGGTGATGGCGCCGGGCCACCGAACAAAGCCTTTAAAAACACAATGGAGGAACGCGGCCGCAGGCCGCTGAAGGGCAGGGGGAAAACATGAGACTGGCGAATATCCTGCTGGCGACGACGATCCTGGGCAGCGCCGCCGGCGGCGCGCTGGCCGGCCTGGCGGCGGATCTCGGCGATATCAGCATGGGCGGCCGCGTCAAGCAGGGCGTTGCCTTCGGGTACTCGGAACTGACCGACGGCATGCTGCGCCTGGCGCAGGCGAATTATATCGTCGAGACTGACATCAGCTGGAAGCCGACCAAGACGCTGGCGGTGACCGGCAAGTTCTGGCTGCGCGGCGACTGGGTGGACAGCTGGGGCGCGGACCTGATGGGCAGCGGCATCCAGAACCCCTATAGTCCCAATGCGACCCAGCAATACGGCTATCACCTGAACCGCAAGGGCGGCGGGCGCGACGATCCCTTCGGCAACACGGTCGATCACCAGAACCGCTATCTCGACGACTTCGAAGACGAGATGATCCGCGAGCTGGCGATCAAGATCACCGACGAATACAACCGCTACGCCATCAAGATCGGCAAGTTCGTGCGCGGCTGGGGCCAGTCGGACGGCATCCGCCTCCTTGACGTGCTGCATGCCCAGGACCTGCGCATGAAGGGCGTGCTGGGCGACAGCGACGAGATCCGCATCCCGAACTGGATGGTGGCGGTCGACCTCAACTTCGACGAGATGGGCATCGCCAAGCCCTTCGAATGGATCGGCCTGACCAAGCCGGGCCTCGAGCTGATCTTCATGCCCGAGACCCAGCACGACCTGTTCGTGATCAACAACCCGACCCCGGGCGACGTCACCGCCGGCGGGCTCTACGGCTTTCCCTTCCCCTATCTGATCGATCCGGTCTCGGGCAAGGGCATCCCCTACTTTGCGGCCCATCTGAACGACGTCACCCCGCGCGAGTTCAGCGTCACCGACGCGACGCTGGCGGCCCGCTTCAAGTTCCAGGCCCTGCACGGCGAAGGCACGCTGAACGCCTATTACGGCTGGCAGGAACTGCCGATCGTGAAGATGCGGGACTCGACGCTCCATGTCGGCAGCGCCACCCACCAGGCGGACCAGGCGCTGCTGAACGTGCCGCTGAGCCAGCCCCTGCTGGAGACCCTGGTGCATGCGCCCGGCGTCGGCTATCTCGACGCCATGCGCACCACTTCGGGCGGGCTGCTCGGCTCGCTCGGGCAATTGCTCGGCGGCTATCCGATCAATCTCTACGGCTGCGCCACCGGCATCCTGCCGCCGCTGTGCTCGGTCACGACCAACTTCGACCTCGACTACAAGTACCGGAAGAAGCTGGTGGGGGCGACCTTCACCCGCGACATGGTGGAACTGGCCTTCGGGCCCAAGGATGTCGCCCCGGTGTTCCGCATGGAAGCGTCCTACGAGTTCGACAAGCCGTTCAACCGCTACCGGGTGAAGACCAATGTCGGGACCGAGGCCTATGGCACCAATGCCCTGATCTCCAGCGTCGACGAGAGCGTCGCCTTCCGCGACCAGCTGTCGATCATGGTCGGCTTCGATTACTTCCTGTGGCTGCCGTTCTGGGAGAGCCAGGAAAGCTCGATCTTCACCTCGTTCCAGCTGTTCAACATCATCACCGACGACAGCAAGGACCTGATGTTCCAGTCGCCCTATGCGGCCTTCGGCTCCAAGGTCCACCCGGTGCAGACCTATGCCTCGTTCCTGTGGTGGAAGGCGCTGGACGACGGCCGTCTCTATCTCGAAGGGCTGGCGGCCTACGACTTCCAGAACGAGGGTTTCGCCTATCGCCAGCGCATCGACTTCAACTACTTCGGCGACAACATCCGCCCGCGGGTGGAGATCATCCACTACGAGGGCAAGACCGAGCAGGGCCTGTTCGGCCTCTACGACAATGCGGACGCGATCGAGTTCTCGCTGACCTATCAGTTCTGAAAACAGTTCACCAACGGCCATAAGCTCACCAACGGGAGGAAACTCATGAAGTTCAAAACCATGGCGGCCGGCCTCGTCGCCGCCCTGGCCCTGGGCGCGTCCCAGGTCGCCCTCGCCAGCCCGGAGGACGGCGTCGCCGCCTGGAAGGCTTTCATCGCCCAGAACGGCGAGGGCGGCGGGCGCTCGAAGTTCGTCGACGCCCTCGGCTCGGCCGAGGCGCTGGCGATCGCCAAGCGCTGGGCGGCGCTGCGTGGCTATGATGCCCCGGCCCTGCTGAAATCCGCCAACCTGCCGCCGGAACTGAAGCCCGGCACGGTGATCGACGCCTCCAACGTCGATGCCGCCTGGCTGAAGCCCTATATCGTCGGCGCCTTCGCCGAACGCTTCAAGGACGCCGGCTGGTTCGGCTGGAAGAAGGCGGTGATCGTGCCGACCGCGTCCTACTACATGCCCAAGGGCACGCTGGAGCAGACCGAGGACGCCAAGGCCAAGGGCATCACCTTCAACGCGACCCCCGACGGCAACCTGCTCACTCCCGACGGCAAGTTCGCCCTGTCGACCCAGGGGGCCATGCCCTTCCTGAACCCGAAGGACGGGCTGGAGGCGACCTGGTCGTTCGTGGCCCATGGCATCGCCAACGACAACCTGAACTTCCACCCGATCACCATGGACGTCTGCAACAGCAGCTCCAACCTGGAACGCCAGTACAAGGCGGAACTGTGGTGGCAGAAGATGCACGGCCGCAAGGACGTGGCGCCCTTCGGCGACATCAACGGCATGGACGGCGTGGTCGAGGGCGGCGCGGTCTAC
>NZ_QGLF01000011.1 GCF_003173055.1 Zavarzinia compransoris | reverse complement strand
GATCACGCTGGGCGGCGTCTCGGCGGGCGGGAACTACACGGTGAGCCTGTCGGGCGCACCGAGCTTCCGGATCACGCCGGCGGTGCTGACGGTGACGGCGACCGCGGGCCAGTCGAAGGTCTATGGGGACCTCGACCCTGCGCTGGCCTACACGGCCACAGGCTTCAAGGCGGGTGATACGGCGGCCCTGCTGACCGGGTCTCTGACCCGGGCCGCGGGCGAGAATGCGGGCGATTATGGGATCACGCTGGGCGGCGTCTCGGCGGGCGGGAACTACACGGTGAGCCTGTCGGGCGCACCGAGCTTCCGGATCACGCCGGCGGTGCTGACGGTGACGGCGACCGCGGGCCAGGCGAAGGTCTATGGGGACCTCGACCCTGCGCTGGCCTACACGGCCACAGGCTTCAAGGCGGGTGATACGGCGGCCCTGCTGACCGGGTCTCTGACCCGGGCCGCAGGCGAGAATGCCGGCGACTACGGGATCACGCTGGGCGGTGTCTCGGCGGGTGGGAACTATACGGTGAGCCTGTCGGGCTTGCCGAGCTTCCGGATCACGCCGGCAGCGCTGACGGTAACGGCGACCGCGGGCCAGGCGAAAGTCTACGGGGACCTCGACCCTGCGCTGGCCTACACGGCCACAGGCTTCAAGGCGGGCGACACGGCGGCACTGCTGACCGGGGCGCTGGCCCGGGCGGCGGGCGAGAGCGCGGGTGATTACGGGATCACGCTGGGCGGCGTGTCGGCGGGTGGGAACTACACGGTAAGCCTGTCGGGCTCGCCGAGCTTCCGGGTCGTGCCGGTGGCGCTGACGGTGACGGCCGTGGCGGAGATACGGGGGTACGGCGATGCGAACCCGGCGCTGAGTTATGCGATTACGGGGGGCGCGCTGGTCAGTGGCGATGCGTTGACCGGTGCGCTGGGCACGGCGGCGACCACGGTGTCGGGCGTCGGCCGCTATGCCATCGAGCAAGGGAGCCTTGCGGCTTCGGCGAATTACAGCCTGGTCTATGTCGGCGCGGACCTGACGGTGACGGCACGGGCGCTGACGGTGACGGCGGCGGATGCGGAGAAGCGCTACGGCACGGTTGCCAACCTTGCCGATTACACCGTCGACGGCCTGATCAATGGCGATACGGTGACGGCGGTCCGGTTCGACAGTGCGGGCGCGGGCGCAGCCGCCGGCGCAGGGGTCTATGCGGTGCGGCTGGCGGCGGCTTCCGGCCAGGGGCTGGCGAATTACACCATCGTTTACGTCGAAGGCACCCTCACCGTCGAGCGGGCGCCGTTGACGGTGACGGCCAATGACGCCGAGCGCCGCATCGGCGAAGCCGATCCGGTCTTCACCGCGCGCTATGACGGCTTCGTCGGGGGCGAGGGGACGGAGGTTCTGCTGGGCGACTTGGTCTTCTCCACCGCGGCGGAGGCCCGCTCCGCACCCGGCGCCTATGCCATCCGGCCGGGCGGGGTCGCGGCAGCGAACTACGACGTGAGCTTCGTCGAGGGCAGGCTGACCGTCCTCGAAGCCCTGCCGGACTTCGCCAGAATCGAGACCTATCAGGCACGGGATATCCCCCCCCGCCTGCGACAGCCCGATGCGCTGCCGGCGACCGGGGCATTCGGCCTTCTCGGCGCGGGTTCCGTGCAGATCGAGGTCGTGGGGGAACGCCTGGCCGCCAACCCCTATTTCCAGATGCTGGGCGCATCCTTCGCCGGACAGGGGGCGAAGCCGGGGCCGGCGGCCTCGGCGCAGCCGTAACGGACGGGATCATCATGCAGCGGCTGCCGATCGCAAGCCTCCGGGCCCTGGCCTTGACCCGGGCCCTGGCCTTGACCCTGGCCCTGGTGCTGGCCTTCACCCTGGGGCCGGCGCCGATCCTGCCGGCCGGCACCGCATGGGCGCAGGCCCTGCCGCCGACGGCCGATCCCGGCCGGGTGGAGGAGCGGATCGGCCGCCCGCCCCCGCCGCCGCCCGCCGCCGAACCGGAGATCCCGGCCGTGGAACCCCAGGCGGCCCCGGCAGGGGCGGAAGCCGTCCGCTTCACCCTGCGGGCCCTCGACATCACCGGCAACACGGCCATCGCCGACGAGCGCCTGCGCGACGTCTACGGCCGCTATCTCGGTCAAGAGGTCAGCCTGGCGACGCTTTACGAAATCGCCTCGGCCATCACCAGTCTCTACCGGGCGGAGGGATACATCCTGTCCCAGGCCCTGGTGCCGGCCCAGCGCATCCGCGAGGGCCGCGTCGCCCTTTCGGTCATCGAAGGCCGGATCGACAAAGTGACCGTCGAGGGCGAGGATGCCTCCGGCCGGGTTGCGGCGATGGCCGCCCGGATCGCGGCGGAAACGCCCCTGACCGACCAGACCCTGGAACGCTACCTGTTGCTGATCCAGGACATCGCCGGCCTGAAGGCGCGGGCCGTGCTCGCCCCGTCGGCCGCGGCCGAGGGCGCCGCCGATCTGACGATCGTGCTGACGCGCACCCCGGCCGCCGGCTACCTGAGCGTGGACAATCGCGGCTCCGCCACCATCGGCCCCTATCAGGCGACGGCGGCAGCGCAGGTGAACAATCTCCTCGGGGCCGACGAGCGCCTGGGCCTGACCGTTCTCGCCGCCCCCCTGCATGACGAGCTTTACTATATCCAGGGCCGCTGGGACCAGCCGGTCGGGATCGAGGGCAGCACGATCGGCCTTGTCGTGGCCAAGAGCTGGACCAAGCCCGGCTCCACCCTGCGGCCGTTCGAGAACGAAGGTGATGCTGCCAGTTACGACATGTCGCTGACCCATCCCTTCGTCCGCAGCCGGGCGTTCAGCCTAACGGGGGAGGCGGGGCTGGCCTGGCGTGACGCGACTTCCGATTTCTTCACCGCCAGCAATCCGACCCGGATCTACGACGACCACCTGCGGGTCGCGCGTATCGGCTTCTCGATCGAGGCGACGGACAGTCTCGCCGGCCGCAACAACGCCAGCCTCAGCCTGGCCCGGGGGCTGAATGTCGCCGGCGCCAGCGAGGCGGGGGACAGTAACCTTTCCCGCGGCAACGGCGATCCGCAGTTCACCAGCCTGTCCGGCCGCTTCGGGCGGCTGCAACCCCTGGCCGAGGACTTGGCGCTCAACCTTAGGGGGCAATTTCAATATGCCTTCGATCCCCTGCTGGCATCGGAGGAGATCGGTTTCGGCGGCCTGAATTTCGGCTCGGCCTTCCTGTCTTCGGCGATTTCCGGCGACAGCGGCATCGGCGCCCGCCTGGAATTCGTCTGGTATTGGGCCCTGCTGCCGGCGGCCGGCGGCGCACTCCCGATCCAGGGGCAGAGCTATGGTTTCGTCGACGGCGGGGCGATCTGGCAAGCGTCCCGGCCGAGCGGCGAGCGGGCGCGGGACGGGCTGTTGTCCGCCGGCGTCGGCACCAAGCTCCAACTCGGCGACGATATTTTCGGCGGCTGGGAACTGGCCTTCCCGGTCGACAATCCGGCGGATACGCCGAAGCCGAACTCGGGCCGCCTGTTCTTCCAGCTGGGGATGTCTTTCTGACCCGGCACCGTCTTCTCCCGGCGCTGGCCGTCAAGGACCCGCCCCGGGCCGTGCCCGCCGCTTCAAGGTGAAGCGGCGGGGGATCTCCGGTGTTACCGACCGGCGCCCCGGCGCAAGGCCGGCGACGGTCAGCCGCTGATCTTGCGGTCGGCGGGATTGGCGACGGCGTCGTAGCGGGCGGCGAGGCTGAGCCAATGGCGCTGCGACAGGAGATGGGCATAGACGGCGGCGAGGAAGCCGTTCTTGCGCCATTCGAGGATGGTTTCGTCCGGCAGGGCGTTGAACTTTTCCTCGTCCACTACCAGGAAGCCGTTCATGTCGTGGCGCCCGCCGCCGGGCGTGCCGATGGAAATCGTGCGCTCGACCAGGAGATCCGCGGCCAGCAGGGCGGCGGAGAGGGCGCGGGTGCCGAGCAATTGCTGCTGATAGGCTTCGCAGAATTGCAGGGCGCGCTTTGCCGCTTCGGTCGGCAGGCCGTTTTCGAACAGGGGCTGGCCTTCGCCCTCGGCTACGAGGTCGGCCGCGCGGTCGATGCACAGCGGCAATTGTTCGGCGCCTTCCGGCTCGAACAGGATGAAGGGATAGCGGCGCAGATAGGCGGGCACGGGCTTGCCCGCGGTCCAGGTGCCGTTGTCCTCGATGAAGAGATTGGTGTCGCCGCCGAGGCCGACCACGATCACCGGTGCCGCCTGGGCGCCGGGCACGAAGACGATCGGGTAGTGCGGCCCCAGTTCGAAGAATTCGAGGCCGGTGATCGGAAGCGAATTGCTGGCGCGGGCGAAGTTGAAGTTTTCCAGCGGCTTCACCCCCAATGTCGGGTGGCGGGCCGGATCCAGGATCTCGGGGGCGCTGTAGAACAGGGGCAGGGCGGGCGCGGGCGCGGTCATCTCGTCTTTTCCTTCGCGTTCACTTCGTTTTTTCTTGGGGCGCGGCTTCCTGGTTGCGTTTGGCCATGAGGTCCATGGCGCTGGCAAAGCCCTTCAGGTCCATGGGGAAGACCTGGGGCTGGCCTTTGACGTCCAGCACCACGACCACGCCTTTCTCCTTCTCGCGGAAGGGCTTCAGGACGGTTTCGGGGACCATCTTCTCGACGAAGCAGCCGGCCTGTTCGCAACGGGTCACCGGCCAGTCGGTGATATCGCCGGCCCCGTCGATCCGGACCAGAACGCCGCCGGTGATGAGGAAGCCGAGCGGGAGCAGGATCTGCGCCACATATTGCTTCTGTTCGGCCAGATAGGCGAAGGAAAGCTGCATGACGGTCTGGCCGGTGTCGCGGTTGTTCACCGCCTGGATCATGTCGCAGGGCGGCGTGACCTCGGCCTGGCGGGTACAGCGCATGGTCCAGGCGCCGAAGGTGCTGGTCTCGAGGTCGGGGGCCTCGCCCTCGGCGCGGCCGGCGGCGGGCGCCAGCAGGGCAAGAGCGGCAAGCCCGGCGAACAGACGTGTCATCATCAGAAGGAGGCCCCGAGTTGGAAGAACAGGCGGCCGCTGCGCGGTTTGGGCTGATCGGCGGGATTGTCGACGGGAAAGGCCAGTTCCCAGCCGCCGAACACCTGGCGTTCCAATTGGAACCGGGTGCCGAGGCCGGCCGAGCCGAGGCCGTCCCGCGCGCGTTCGCCGGTCGGGCGGGCCGCCTGCCAGATCGCGCCGCCATCGACGAACAGGTAGGACTGGCCCTGGAGCAGGAAATCGCCCGCCGCCTCCGGCGTCAAGGCCCAGAACCAGATGAATTCCAGCCGGCCGCCGATGCCGCTGTCGCCCGAGAGCGCGGAGGAGGTGAAGGCCGAGCCGAAGTTGAGGCCGCCGAAACCGATCTCTTCCGACGCCAGCAGGGGATCGAAGGCATATTGGAACTGCCCGCTGGCATTGACGGCGAACTCTTCGCCGAGCGGCTGCAGGCGGCTGACGCGGCCCGAGAGGCTGGTGAACTGCGGATCGCCGTTGCCGCGGGAAAGGTTACCGTCGCCCTTCTCGCTGGCGCCGGCGACATTCAGGCCCTGGGACAGGGTCAGGCTGGCGCTGTTGCTGCCGCCGAGGTCGTCGATCGCATCCAGCGACAGGCCGGCCCGCAGCACGCGCAGGTGATCGTCATAGATCCGCGTCGGATTGCTGGCGGTGAAGAAATCCGAAGTCGCGTCGCGCCAGGCAAGCGTGATGCTGCCGCGCAGCGACAGGGCCCGGCTGCGCACGAAGGGATGTTCGACGCTGGCCTCGAAACTGGTCGCCTCGCCCTCGTTCTCGAAGGGGGTGAGCGTGGCGCCCGGGTTGGTCAGGCTCCTGGCCGCGACCAGGGCGAGAACCGTGCCCTCGCTGCCCACCGGCTGCGCCAGGCGAAGCTGGGCGTAATAGAGTTCGTCGTCGATCGGCGCGGCCAGCACGGTCAGGGCGATGCGCTCGTCGCCGCCCAGCGCATTGTTCAGGTTGACGCCGACGGTGGCCTGATAGGGCCCGATGACCGCCGAGCCCCGGTTGTCGATGCTGACATAGCCGTCGACCGGATTCCGGCTCAGGATCAGGGTCAGGTCGGCGGCGCCCTCGACCGTGGCCGACGGCGCGAGCACGGCCCGCGCCCGCAGCCCGGCGATATCCTGGATCAGCAGGAGATAGCGTTCGAGCGTGCCGCCGGTCAGGGGCGATTCTCCGGCGATTTCCGCGGCCAGGGCGGCGATGCGGCCGGAACTGTCCTCGCCCTCGACGGTCACCTTGTCGATCCTGCCCTCGATCACGACGATGGCGACGCGGCCGTCGACGATGCGCTGCGCCGGGACCAGCGCCTGGGACAGGATATAGCCCTCGGCCCGGTAGCGGTTGGTGACGGCGGCCGCGATCTCGTAAAGCGTGGCCAGCGAAACCTCGCGGTCCAGATATTGGCCGTAAAGGCCGGCGAGGTCCTCGTCCCGCAGCGCCGTATTGCCGCTCAGGTCGACGGCACGAAGCTGGAAGCGCACCGTTTCCGCCCCGGCGGGCGCCGCCTCGGGCGTCAGGGCCGGAATATCCAGGCCCTCGTCCGACGACGGCGAGGCCGGCGGCAGGCCGATCCGCTCGTCCACGCGGCCGGGATCGGCGGACGGGGGCAGCGCCTGCGCCCGCACCGCGCCAGGGCCGAGAAGCAGCGCCAAGGCCAGAGCCGAGCCGCCGGTAACCAATCGCTTCACTTCAAAGCCCCTCGCGCCAGGCCTCTGCCCGTCATCGTGTTGATCGCCGCTGCACCGGATCGATCGGCCCGCCCGCCCGGGCCGGCTGATGGCAATTGGATGACCGATGCCCGGGAATTAGTAAATCGCAGAACTGCTGTTGCCACCGTTTTCGCGCTTAGTGTGTCGCCGCACTGGCCAAACTGGGCATTTCCCCCCACCTGCCGGCCGCGCGGCCGCACCGGCGCCGTGTAATGCCTGGGGTGTTCAGGCGGCGCCGTCGACGACGAAGAACAGCCGTTCCTTCAGGCAATGATTGGCCATGGCCATGACGGCATCCTCGAGTTCGAGGACCGCCGAGATGATGCTGGGGCGCCGCAGCACGCCGATGGTGTGGATATAGCGATTGTCGATCTTGGTCAGATAGTCGCGCTCGACCATCAAGGCCAGCTTGCGCCTGACCGTCTCGCGCGGGAGCCCGGTTTCGCGGGCGATATACTGGGCGGTGCAGCCCGCCTGAAGCTCGCCCAGCAGCACGTCCAGGCTGGCCGCCGCCTCCCGGTGCGTCGGGGTGTTGAAGAAGGGGGCCCCGGTATAGAGGCCGACCACATCCATGATCAGGATGTAATGAAGATCGTCGTCGAGGACCGATGTCCTCACGCGGTAGACGCCGACCAGGAAGGAAAAGAACACCAGGGCTAGGCGTTGCCACCGGCCTTCGTCTGCAATCGGCCTGATCTGCCGCGCCGGGCCCGCCGTGGGGGCGTCGCCGTCGGGGAGCCGGTCGGGGACGATACGGAAAAAGCCGTGATCGAGACAGCGGGTGAAATACCCCTCGATGGCCCCGCCGATCTGTTCGACAAGGGCGCGGAAGGACGGGGTAAGCAGCGCCGCCGGCAGCAGGCGATAGGTGCCTTCGGCGATCTTCTCGATGAAGCCCAGGGTGACCAGCCGGCCGAGCTTGCGCCTGACCGTGGTGCGCGCCAAGCCCGAGGCTACGATCAGCGTGGTGGTGGTGAAATCCGGCAGGTCACCTCCCTCGAACGGATCGGGGCCCGAACTCACGACCGCCGCCGCCGCAAGCACCGCCACTTCGATGTCGCCGTCGAAATAGGGGGTGATCAGGCGATAGAGTTCGAGGTGGAACTCGACAAAGAAGCGCAGCGTCCAGCGGCGGACATCGGTTGCCGGCCCGATCACGCGAAAGTCGGTCGTGGCATCGTGCACTGCTGGTTCCTTCTCCTTGCGGCCTTGGGAAAGCGGCGGAGGCAATAGCAGTAAATATGGGGCGAAAAAAGCAAAAGCGCAAAATCGCGTGTGAAAATCGGTGTCGACTTGTCGACCGCGGATTGTTATGTGCTAAAGAAAAACAACGAAAAGAAAAGATCGTTAACAGAAAAGATACCAAGGTCGAAAATTGGCCACCAGATGGGGTGGCCAAACTGGGCATATTTGATGAAAATGGGACCGAAATCTTGGCGCTGCAAAGCGCGGGATATGGATTTTTCATCACCCTTAGGGCGCAATCCGCTTTTGATCAGGCCGAAGTTTGTCAATCTGCCAACCGGTCTGTCGGGGGAAGAAATGGGTCAGCGTCCTGGGAACCGTCGTCACCGCCTTGCGCCGGGCCGGCATTTCCGCTTCGGCGGCTTGCGCGGCACGACGGCGCTGCTGCCGGTGGCGATGGCCGGGATCGCGGCCTGGGTTCCCGGTCATGCCGCCTTCGCCCAGGACGGGCTGGCGGTGCCCACCGGCGGCGCGGTGGTCGCGGGCAGTGCCGCGATCGCCAATTCCGCCGCCGGCAAGGTGGTGGTGGATCAGGGCAGCGAGCGCGCGGTCATCGACTGGAAGGGCTTCGACGTCGGCGCCGAGGCGACGGTGCGCTTCAACCAGCCGGGCGCCCAGTCGATCACGGTCAACCGCGTCACCGAGGGCGGCGCCAGCCTGATCGACGGCCAGGTCTCGGCCAATGGCCGGGTGGTGATCCTCAACCCGAACGGCGTGCTGATCGGCGCCGGCGGGCGCATCGACGCGGCGGGCGTCGTCGCCTCGACCGCGCGCATCGATACCGAAGGCTTCATGGCGGGCGATGCCACCCTGAAATTCCTGCCCGGCGGCAATGATTCCGCCACGGTGGAGAACCGGGGCACGATCACGGCGGGCGAGGCGGGCATCGTCACCCTAGCCGGCCCGAACGTGAAGAACAGCGGCACCATCGCCGCCCGCGCCGGCCGGGTGAACCTGGCGGCGGGCGAGACCTATACCCTCGACCTCGCGGGCGACGGCCTGGTCGAACTGGCGGTGACCGGCGCCGGCCGCAGCCTGGAACAGGCGGGGCTGGTCGAGGGCGCGACGGTGGTGATGTCGGCCGATGCGGCGGCGGGCGTCGTCCAGAATGTCGTCAATGTCTCGGGCGTGGTGCGCGCGACGGGCATCGCCCAGCAGGGCGGCGTGATCGTCCTCGACGGCGGCCGGGGCGGCGTCGCGGTGACCGGCACGCTGGATGCCTCGGCGCCTGCGGGCGGCGGCACCGGCGGCGCGGTGACGGTGACGGGCAAGGAGATCGCCCTTGCCGGCGCGAAGATCGATGCCTCGGGCGCCCAGGGTGGCGGCGCGGTGCGGATCGGCGGCGGGCGCCAGGGGCAGGGGCCGCTGGCACCGGCGGAGAAGCTGACGGTCGATGCCGCGACCACGGTGAAGGCCGACGCGGGCACGGCCGGCAAGGGCGGCGATGTCGTCCTCTGGTCCGACGGGACGACGATCTTCCAGGGCCTGGTCAGCGCCAAGGGCGGGGTCCGGGGCGGCGACGGCGGCGAGGCGGAGGTTTCGGGCAAGGCCTGGCTCGACTATGCCGGCTTCACCGATCTGACGGCAGCGGCGGGGACGACCGGCAACCTGCTGCTCGACCCCTATAATATCGCCATCGTCGCCGACGGCACGGACTCCGCCTGGGTCCGGCTGATGACCGACGACAACATCCCGGCACAGGGGACCACGGTCATCAAGGCCAGCACGGTGATCACGGCGCTCGGCAATGCCAATGTCACCCTGTCCACCGGCGCTGCCGGCAGCCCGGGCACGGATCAGGGCAATATCACGGTCGATGCCGCCCTGACCTGGAACACCGGCCAGACCCTGACCCTGACGGCGGCCAATGCCATCTCGATCAATGCCCCGATCACCATCGGCGGTGCCGGCGGGCTGGCCCTGAATTACAACGCGGCCGATCCGATGAACCTCGGCTTCGCGGCGCCGGTGACCTATGTCGCGGCCGATGGCAGCGCGCTGACCGCCAGCGCCGGGGGCACGCTGTCGGTCAACGGCAGTGCCTATACGCTGATCTATACGATGGCGCAGCTCGACGCGATCGATGCCACGAGCGGCATCGACGGGACCGCGATCACCACCTATGGCGCCGGCCTCGCCGGCCGCTATGCCCTGGCGCGCGACCTGAATGCGGCGGGGACCACCTATACAAGGTCCGTGGTGGGGACCGGCGGCGTCCCCTTTACCGGCATTTTCGAAGGTCTCGGCCACACGATCGCCAGCCTGAAGATCGATTCGAGCAACGATTACACCGGCCTGTTCGCGGCGGCCTTCGGCGGCACCCTCCGCGACTTCGGCCTGACGGATGTGGATATCCGCGGTAATGTCTATACAGGCGCAGCCGCCGGTTCGGTATCGAGTGGCGGGGCCGCCGTCCGCGTCCATGTCACGGGGGGCACGGTAACCGGCGCCAGCAAATCCGGCGGTCTGGCCGGCACTGCCAACGGCGGCACCATCGTCGGCTCCCACGCCTCGGCCGCGGCTTCCGGCACCCAGGAGGTTGGCGGGCTGGTCGGGTACGTATCGGCAAGCGGGATCGTCAGCACCTCCTATGCCACGGGGGCGGTTTTGGGCACGGGCAAGGTCGGCGGCCTGGCCGGCGATAACACGGGCACCATCACCCGATCCCATGCCCTGGGGGCGGTGACCACGGTCGGTATCGGCGGCGGCCTGGTCGGTGTTCTCCAGGCCGGCGGCACGATCACGGAAAGCTATTCCGCGAGCACGGTCACCGGGAACAATACCATCGGCGGCCTGGTCGGGGACGCTAACGGCGCGATCAGCAAATCCTATGCCCTGGGGGCGGTGACCGGCACGGGCACGGGCTCGACCGTCGGCGGTCTGGTCGGCGTCCTCAGCGCCGGCGGCACGATCACGCAAAGCTATGCCGCGGGCACGGTCAAGGGGAGCATTCTCGTCGGCGGCCTGGTCGGGGACTCGGTGGGCACGATCACCGAGGCTTATGCCGCCGGGACGGTGGTGGGCAGCACCTATGTCGGCGGCTTCCTCGGCCGCCTGAGCGCCGGCACCATCACCAGCGGCTATTACGATACCGACCGGGCCGGGGTCGCTGTGGCGGTCGGCATAGGCGCCGCCACGGGGGTCACCGGGCTGGCGCGGGCGACCTTCCAGAACGGCAGCCTGCCCGCGGGTTTCAACGACTCGGTCTGGGCGACGGCGAGCGGCCTCTATCCCTATCTGAGCGTCTTCTACCCGAATGGCGCCCGGGCGGTTTCGGGCACGGCCTATGATTTCTCGGGCGCGCTGGCGGACAAGACCATCACCATCGTCGCCAATGGCGCGACGGTGGCCCAGGCGGTGACCGATCCCAAGGGCTATTACTACGCGCTGACCGCCGCCAATCTTCTGGCCGATGGCGCCGCCGTCTTCGCCTATGAGGCCGGGACCAAGGCGGCGACGGCCGCCAAGGCGGGAACGGCGGCGGCGGTCGGCGGGGTCGACCTGCTGAACGGCCATCTTACCCTCTCGACCACGGCGTCCACCCTGGATGCCCTGCCGGATGCGGCGTTGACCGTCGCCACCGCCACCGCGGCGGTTGCCGGCAATGCCGCCGCCACGACCGTGCTGGACGAGGTGAGGACGCGCATCGGCTATCTCAGCAGTGCCCCGGTCTTTACCGTCGGCCAGGCGAAGACCGTCGCTGCCGGCACGGCGCTCAGCGTCCGGGTCGCCAGCGGTGCCATCACGGTCGGCGCCGCCGTGACGATCGAAAACAATGCCGCCCTCGGGCTTTATGCCGGCGGCACGCTGGCGCTGACGGCGCCCATCACGGTGAAGGGGACGGGCAGCCTCGGGCTCGGCTACAACACCGCCGACCCGGCCAATTTCAAGGTGGCGGTGCCGATCGCCTTCACTGACGCCGGCGGCGGCGCGATTACCGCCGATGCGGGCGCCAGGCTTTCGATCAACGGCAAGGCCTATACGCTGATCTATTCGCTGGCCGAACTCGACGCCATCGACGGCGTGAACGCGATCGACGGCACCACCGTGACGGCGCCCACAGCCGGGCTGGCCGGCTATTACGCGCTGGCCAACACGCTGGATGCCCGGGGCACCACCTTTACCCGGGCCCTGATCGGCAATACGGCGGCCTTCACCGGCAGCTTTACCGGGCTGGGGCGCCGGATCGACGGCTTGACCATTAATGCCGGCACCACGGCCAATACCGGGCTGTTCGGCACGGTCACCGGCGGCCTGGTGCGCGACCTGACCCTGAACGGCGGCAGCATCAGGGGCGGGAATACCACCGGCGGCCTGATCGGCGCGGTGGGGGGCACGGCGACGGTCGCCTATATCGCCTCCAGCGCCGCGGTCATCGGGGCGAATTCGGTCGGCGGCATCTTCGGCACCGTGCTGTCCGGCAGCGCCGTGACCGCGACCCAACTCGTGGCCATGGGCTATGTCAGCGGGACGGCCAATGTCGGCGGCCTGTTCGGCACCATGGTGGCCTTCACCCTGAGCAACGCCGTGTTCGACCGCGAGACGGCGGGGGTGACGACGGCCAGCCCCACGCTCACCGCCCCGGGTTTCGGCCGGACCACGGCGGAGTTGCAGGCGGGCGCGCTGTTCACCGGCCTGGATGCCACCGTCTGGTCGGCGCAGGCGGGGCTTTATCACAGCCTGAAGGTCAGCTATCCCGAAAGCACCTATGCCGTCACCGGCACCTTCCTCGACGCGCTGGGCGCGGGCATGAAGGCCGCCGAGGTGGCGGTGGTGGCCGGCGGCGTCACCATTGGCAGCGCGCTTACCGGCGCCAATGGCTATTACTATGCCCTGGCCGCCGGGGCGGCGCCGGCGGCGGATACGCCGATCCTCGCCTATAGCAGCAGCCCCGCCGCCGCCACCCTGGCCGCGGCCAGCGGTGGCCTGGCCACCACGAACGTCGATCTTCTGGCCGGCAATCTGGCTACGGTGACCGCCGCCACCACCCTGTCCGCGGCGCCGAACACCACGACCCTGCCGGCCGCCGCCCTGGCCGTCGCCGGCAGCCATGCCGCCGCCCTGGCCGCGGTCAATGCGACCAAGGATTCGATCGCCCTGATCGCCACCGGCGCCAGCTTCACCCTGGACCAGAACCTGAGCCTGACCGGCGGCCTGACGGTGAAAACCGCCAGCGGCAGCGCCGCCACCATCGCCGGCACGGTCGATATCGAAAACGGCGCCAGCCTTAAACTGCTGTCGGGCGGCAGCCTGACCATTACCGGCGCGATCAAGGTGAAGGGCACCGGCAGCCTTGCCCTTGGCCATGCCACCGGGGTCAATAACCTGCGCCTGGCTGCGCCCATCAGCTTCACCGCCGCCGATGGCAGCGCCATTTCCGCCAGCGCCGGCGCCAGCCTGGCCATCAACGGCAGCGCCTATACGCTGGTCTTTTCGATGGCCGAACTCGATGCCATCGATGGCGTGAATGCGGTCGATGGCACGGCCCTGACCGCGCATGGCGCGGGCCTTGCCGGCAGCTATGCCCTGGCCGGGGATCTGGTCGCGGTCGGCACCACCTATACCAGGGCGCTGATCGGCACCGACACCAACCGCTTTACCGGGACGTTGGAAGGGCTTGGCCATTCGATCACCGGCCTGACCATCAATGTCGGCAGCAGTTACTATGGCGGCCTGATCGGGGGCGCCACCGCCGGCGCGGTGGTGCGGGATCTCGCCCTGAACGGCGGTTCCGTGCGCGGGAACGCGCTCACCGGTGCCCTGATCGGCTATGCCACCGCGGGCGCGGTGACGGTCGCCTATGTCTTCTCCAGCGTGGCGGTTACGACCGCCAGCACCGGCGCCGGTGGTCTGATCGGCTATTCAGCCGGTGCGACCCTCATGATCACCAATTCCCTCGTCACCGGGGCGGTGACCTCGCCAGTCACCGTCGGCGCTTTTGTTAGTAGTCAAAACCGGGGATCGGTGACGATAACGAACAGCGTGTTCGACAGCACGACGACCGGCGCGACGCGCGACAATGGTTCTGTCGCCGCCAATTCCGGCCAGACCACCGCCACCCTGCAAGCCGGTGTCTTGCCGACCGGGCTGGACAGCACGGTCTGGGGCACGGGGGCGGGCCTCTATCCCTATCTGAAGGCGGGCAATCCCGATGGCGTGAAAGCCATCACCGGCACGGTCTATGCCGGCCTCGGCACGGCGGTAACGTCCGTGATCGGCGTCTATGCTGCCGCGGGCGGCACGCTGCTGGGCGGCGGCAATTCGGGGGTCAACGGCTACTACTATATTCCCGTCTCCGCCTCGGGCTTTGCCACGGGGACGGCGGCGCTGGTCTACAGCACAACGCAAGGCGTTACGCCGGCCACGGCGGCGGCGGGCGCCGTGACCGCGGCCGATCTCCGGGCCGGCTACCTCAGCCTGACCACGGATGCGCTCACCCTGGCGGGCCTGCCGGATACGGCGGCGCTTTCGTCCGTCACCAGCGTGGCCAGCGCGGTGGCGGCGCTCGGCGTGGCGAAGCAGAACATCCTGCTGACCGCGACCGGCGCCAGCCTGACCGTGACCGGGCCGCTGGACCTGAGTGCGAAACTGACACTGCGCACCGGCACCGGCGCGCCGATCGCGCTGAACGGCGCGGTGACGGTGGCCAGCGGCGGCGGCCTGAGCCTGCTTGCGGGTGGGACGCTGGCGCTGAACGCACCCATCACCCTCAGGGGGGCGGCCGGCCTCGTGCTCGGCTACGATGCCGCGGCGGTGGGCAATCTCGCCGTGGCGGCCCCGGTGACGTTCGTCGCGGCGGACGGCAGCGCGATCGCGGCCCGGCCGGACAGCGGCGGCGGCACGCTCACGGTGAACGGGCAGGCCCATACGCTGATCTATTCGGCGGCCGAACTGGCGGCGATCTCGTCCGGGCTTGCGGGCAATTACGCGCTCGCCCGCGATTTCGCGGCGCCCGGCACAGCCTATGGCGCGGCGGTGGTGACCGGGGTTTTCACCGGCAATCTCTTCGGCCTGAAGCACGAGATTACCGGCCTCGCCATTGCCGGCGCCTCCAACCTCGGCCTCTTCGCCGAGGTGCAGACCGGGGGCGTGATCCGCGATCTCGGCCTTGCCGGCGTCAGCGTGACCGGCGTTTCCAATGTCGGCGCCCTGGCCGGCAAATGGGTGCGCGGTACGCTCTATAACACCACCGCCTCGGGTGTCGTGACCGGCCAGAGCCAGGTCGGCGGCCTGATCGGCTTCGCCGCCACGGCAGCGGTGGGGCAGACCGCCGATTTCAGCCGTCTCGGCTTCTCCGGGGCGGTCACGGCGGCGAATTTTGCCGGTGGCCTGATCGGCGCCGTCAATGGCCTCGCCGCGGTCAGCCTCACCCAGAGCTATGCCCATGCCGGGGTTACGGCCAGCGACAGCAGCGCCGGCGGCCTGGTGGGCGCGGTCGGGTCGCTGGTCACGGTCAGGCAATCCTATGCCATCGGTGCGGTCCGGGGCGTGCAGAAGGTGGGCGGGCTGATCGGCGAGGTCAGCACGACGACCGGCGTCACCGTGGCGGAGACGTTCGTCTCGGCCGCTGTCGGCGGCGGTAGCGCCGTCGGCGCCTTGATCGGCAGCGATGCCGGGGCCGATCTGTCCAGCAATTATTTCGATACGGCGACCGCCGGCATCACAGCCGGCGGCCCGGGCGTGACCGGCCTGACCACGGCCGCACTCCAGGGCGGCAGCCTGCCTGCAGGCTTCAACAGCACGGTCTGGAGCACGGGGGCCGGACTCTATCCCTATCTCACCGCCGCCTTCCCGGGCGGGGTGCAGGCCCTGACCGGCATCGCCACGCTCGGCGCCGGCCCGCTGGCCAGCAACGCCACCGCCCTGCAGGCGGTCGCCGTCGCGGGGGCTGCCGGTTACATCGGCGGCACCTATACCGGTGCCAACGGCTATTACTATATCGTCGCGCCCACGGGCAACCTGGCGGCCGGGGCCCATTACCTCGCCTATTCGACCAGTGCCAATGCGGCGGTCCTCGGCGTGGCGGGCTCAGGGGGCGCGACCGGGAATGTCGCCTTCACGGCCAATACGCTCGAAGTGGGGGCGGCGGCCCTCGCCGCCCAGGCCAGCACGACCCTGAATGCCGTGACGGCCATCGGCACGGCCTCGGCGGCCAAGGCGCCCGGCCTCCCCGCCTTCCTCGCCGCCCTGCCCAACGTCAAGCTCACGGCGGCGGGCGCCTTCACCCTGGATGCGGCGATCAATGTAACCGGTACGGTTTCCATCGCGGCCGGCGGCAACCTGACCGTGGCCGCGACCGGCGGGGTGCGGAGCGGGGGCAACGCCACCCTTTCGACCACGGCCGCCTTCATCAATAACGCCGGCGCCGGCGCCGGCGCGGTTTCGGTGACCGGTGCCGGCAGCCGCTGGCTCGTCTATTCGAATACGGCGGCGGGCGATACGTTCGGCGGCCTGGACAGCGGCAATACGGCGGTCTGGAACACGGCGGCGGGGGCGGCGGTCAGCCAGGCCGGCAACCGCTATGTCTTCGCCGAGCAGCCGACGCTGACCTTCACGGCAGAGGACAAGTCCAAGGTCTATGGCGCGGCGGCGGTCACCCTGACCTACAAGGTGACCGGCCTCAGCACCGGCGTGACCGGTGCTTTCGCGGCCGACACCGAAGCAACGGCATTGTCCGGCACTCCCGTGGTGGCATCGGCCGGCAATACGCCGGCGGCCGCGGCGGGCGACTACGCGATCACGGTCACCCAGGGCAGCCTGCTGGCGCTCTCGGGCTATAAGATCGCCTTCGGCGATGCGGCCAAACTCACCGTGACCAAGGCGATCCTGACCGCGAGCCTGACCGGCACGGCGAGCAAGGTCTACGATGGCACGGGGGGCGCCACGCTGGCCGCGGGCAACTACAGCCTCGCCGGGGTGATCGGCACGGATAATGTCACCCTGACGCCGGTGACGGCCGGCACCTACGACACGAAAAATGTCGGCACCGGCAAGGTGGTGACCGTGACCGGCCTCACCCTGACGGGGACCGCTGCATCGAACTACACCCTGGCCTCGACCACGATCACCGGCACGATCGGCACGATCACGGCGAAGGCCCTAACGGCGAGCCTGACCGGCACGGCGAGCAAGGTCTACGACGGCACCACCGGCGCGACCCTGACCACGGGTAACTTCGGCCTTGCCGGCGTCCTGGGCACGGAAGCGGTGACCCTGACCCCGGTGACCACGGGCACCTACGACACCAAGACTGTCGGCACCGGCAAGACCGTGACCGTGACGGGCCTGACCTTGACCGGCACCGACGCCGCGAACTACACGCTGACCTCGAGCACGATCACCGGCACGATCGGGACGATCACGGCGAAGGCCTTGACGGCGAGCCTGACCGGCACGGCGAGCAAGGTCTACGACGGCACCACGACCGCCACCCTGACCACGGGTAACTTCGGCCTTGCCGGCGTCCTGGGCACGGAAGCGGTCAGCCTGACCCCTGTGACCACGGGCACCTACGACACGAAGACCGTGGGCACCGGCAAGGGGGTGACGGTCACCGGCCTGACCCTGACCGGCTCCGACGCCGGGAACTACACGCTGCCGTCGACCACGGTCACCGGTGCGATCGGGACGATCACGGCGAAGGCCCTGACGGCGAGCCTGACCGGCACGGCGAGCAAGGTCTACGACGGCACCACGACCGCGACGCTGACCACGGGTAACTTCGGCCTCACCGGCGTCCTAGGCACGGAAGCGGTCAGCCTGACGCCGGTGACCACGGGCACCTACGACACCAAGACTGTGGGCACCGGCAAGACCGTGACCGTGACGGGCCTGACCCTGACCGGCACCGACGCCGCCAACTATATGCTGGCCTCGACCACGGTCACCGGCACGATCGGGACGATCACGGCGAAGGCCCTGACGGCGAGCCTGACCGGNCGATCGGGACGATCACGGCGAAGGCCCTGACGGCGAGCCTGACCGGCACGGCGAGCAAGGTCTACGACGGCACCACGACCGCGACCCTGACCACGGGTAACCTCAGCCTCGCGGGCGTCCTGGGCACGGAAGCCGTGACCCTGACCCCGGTGACGGCCGGCATCTACGACACCAAGACTGTGGGCACCGGCAAGACGGTGACGGTCACCGGCCTGACCCTGACCGGCCCCGACGCGGCGAACTACACGCTGGCCTCGA
>NZ_QGLF01000010.1 GCF_003173055.1 Zavarzinia compransoris | reverse complement strand
CAGCTTTTCTTCCATCATCTCGCGGAAGGCGATTTCCTTCGGCAGCCGCTCGTCGAATTCCGCGTGATACTTGCTGTCGAGATAGTCGCGATATTTCTCGGGCGGCAGCCCGGCGTGGCCATCGCCAGAAATCACCAGATAGCGGTCCATCTCTTCCCTCCGCTTTATTGTTATCGCCCCGGCCTATTGCCGCGGCGTCGCTGCAAGTTTTGATGATCAGACCCTAAGCCGGGGCCCGGCCAGGGAGAAGCCAGCGCGGACGAATTGATCGTTCGCGCTCGTGAACAATTCAGCCCCCGGCCTGGCCGAGGAAGGGCGGCCGCTCGCCCCCGCCGTGAACTTCGAGCGCCGCCCCGGTGACATGGGCCGCCAGCGGGTGGCCGAGGAACAGCGCCGCCGCCGCGATATCGTCCGGCACCGCCATGCGGCCCTGGGGCAGGGCGCCTTCGATCCGCGCCAGCCCTTCGGCCCCGCCGTAGTGATCGAGCGCGGCTTCGGTCCTGATCATGCCGGCGATGATGGCGTTCACCCGGACCTTGGGCGCCCACTCCTGGCCGAGCGAGCGGGTGAGCGAAACGAGCCCCGCCTTGGCCGCGCCATAGACCGCCGTCCCCGGCGACGGCCGCACGGCGGAAACCGAGGCGATGTTGACGATGGCGCCGCCCGTTTCCTGGCCGCGCATCACGAGGCAGGCCGCCTGCGCGATATAGAGCGGCGCCAGAAGGTTCAGCCGCACGATCGAGTCCGCGAAACGGGGCGAGGCCGTCGCCGCATCGGACGGCGGCGAGCCCCCGGCATTGTTCACCAGCAGGTCGAGGCGGGCGAAAGCCTCGACCGCCGTATCGACGACGCGCTTCGCCTGATCCGGATCGCGCACGTCGGCGGCGACGAAGAGCGCCTCGCGCCCGCCGGCCGCGACCGGCGCCGCCGGGGCATTGCGCCCGCAGACGACGACATGGGCGCCGGCCTCGAGCAGGCGGGCGGCGATCACCCGCCCCACCCCCTTGGTGCCGCCGGTGACGACCGCGACGCGGCCGGTGTAATCGAGGGCGAGCGCCATGGCCGGCTCAGAATTCCGTGTAGCGGAAATTGCCGTTGTCGATGGCGATATCGGCACCCGAGATGAAGCGGGATTCGTCCGAGGCCAGGAACAGCACGAGGTTCGCCACGTCCTCCGGATAGCAGAAGCGATGCCCCATGGGCGATTGCTTGATCATCTCGACATCGGCATCCGGCGGCAGGCCCATCTGCGCCAGCACCATGGGGGTGAGAATGCCGTCCGGGCACAGCGCATTGCAGCGGATGGCATAGCCGCCGGTCTTGGCATGGGCGTTGACGCTGCGGGTCAGCGAGACCACCGCCGATTTCGCCGCGGCATAGGCGAAATAATTGGGGCTGCCCAGATGCGACGTCACCGATCCCATATTGATGATGTTGCCGCCCTTTTCCTTCATGTTGAGGATGCCGTGCTTGCAGCCGAGGTAATAGCCGGTGACATTGACGTTCAGCGTCTTCTGCCAGTCTTCGAGGCTCATGTATTCGAGCGAGGCCTGGATCAGGATGCCGGCATTGTTCACCAGGACGTCGACATGGCCGAATTTCTCCTTCGCGGCGGCGAAGGCGGCCACCCAGTCCTCCTCCCTGGTGATGTTCAGGGGCAGGGCGACGGCACCGCCGCCGATTTCAGCGGCGGTCGCCTGCGCGGTTTCGAAATTGGCGTCGGTCGCGATGATCTTCGCGCCCTCGCGCGCCAGCATCCGGGCATCGGCCCGGCCGGCCCCGCTGCCCGCACCCGTGATCATCACCACCTTGTCCTGTACGCGACCCATCTACCTCGTCCTCTCGTTGGTCCCGGCTCAGGCCCGGGCGGCAGTTTGCAGCAGTTCGTCCTGGTCCTGGTTGGTCCGGGCGGCGGCGATATCGTTGACGGCGACATAGCCGAAGGTCATGGCCGGCCCCAGCGTGCCGCCGGCGCCCGGATAGGACGCGGCCATGACCGAGCCCGAGCAATTGCCGATGGCATAGAGCCCGGCGATCGGGCGCCCCGCCTCGTCGAGCACGCGGGCGCGGGCATCGGTCTTCAGCCCGCCCTTGGTGCCGATATCGCCGAGATCGACGCGGACGGCGTAGAAGGGCGCCTTCTCGATCGGGCCGAGGCAGGGATTGGGGCTGACGAAGCGATCGCCGAAATACCGGTCGTAGACATTGTCGCCCCGGCCGAATTCCGTGTCCTTGCCGGTCCGGGCGAAGCCGTTCATGCGCGCCACGGTGGCGGCCAGTGCCGCCGCCGGCACGCCGATCTTGCCCGCCAGCTCGCCCACGGTCTCGGCCCGGTAGAGCACGGTATCGAACCATTCGGGCGGCAGGCTGCGGTCCGGCTCCAGCATGCCGGGCATCAGGCCGCCGACGACGTATTTCTTGCGGAAGGTGGCGTCGAAGACCATCCAGCACGGCGTATTGGCGCCGGTCTTGCCGTTGTCGTCGATCATCGCGTAACCGAAGTCATTATAGGAGATTGCCTCGTTGACGAAGCGCTGCCCCAGGCGGTTGACGATCACGCTGCCCGGCCAGCCGCGCTCCATGAACATGCCGACCCGGGTTTCCGTATTGGGCGTGTGGCGCGACGGCAGGCGCATGGTCGGCGCCCACCAGGCCAGATCCATGAATTCGAGCGCCGCCCCCGCCGTGCGCCCGGCGCGGATGGCATCGCCCGTGTTGTTGGGAAAGGGCGTGACACTCCAGGTTTCGGAGGTCGGGCCGGGCAGATATTGTTCGCGCATGCCCTGGTTGCGCTCGAAGCCGCCGGCGGCGAGGATGACGCCGCGCCGCGCCTTCAGGGTCAGGGGAACGCCGTCGCGCGAGACGGTGACCCCGGTCACGCCTTCGCCGTCGCGGACGAGATCGACCAGGCGGGTGTTCAGCACCCGCGTCACCCGCCGCCGGACGAGGCCGCGCAGCAAGCCGCCGGCCAGCGCATTGCCCATGGCAAGGCGGCGGTCGCGCTTCGTCTTCAGGCGCCAGCCGAGATCGGCCCAATAGCGCGCGATGACCTTGGCGACCACCAGCGGCCAGCCGGCTTTCTTGGTGGTGATGGCGCGGGCTTCGGACACGGTCATCGAGATGCGGCCGAACAGCCGCATCAGGGCATAGGGTTCGCGCAGGGAATAGAAATCCTCGCCGAGGTCGGCGCCGTCGACCGCGTCCGGGTCCATGGTGCGCCCGCCCGGCAGCGCCCCCGGCCGGTCCGGATAATAGTCGGGATATTCCATCACCGCCTTGAAGCCGAGGCCGACCTTGTCCGCCGTGTAGCGGACCATGGGCGCCGCATTGTCGACATAGGCGGCCAGCTTCTCGTCCGCCACCTGGCCCTTGGTGCAGGTGCGGAGATAGTCGAGCGCCTTCGCCCGGTCGTCGCGCGCGCCGAGATCGTCGTTGCAGGGCACCCAGATGGCGCCGCCCGAGACGGCGGAGGTGCCGCCGAAACGGTCGCTCTTCTCGATCAGGAGGACGGAAAGCCCGAGGTCGTGGGCCCGGTTCGCCGCCAGCATGCCGCCGGCGCCGGCGCCGACGACGATGACATCGAAGGTGGCGCCATCGGCGATCCCGCCGCTACCCGTGCCCCCGCTCATGTTCCCTCCACCGCAAGCCTCCCCTTTTCCGGGGATGTTCGGCCATTCTTGCCGGCGGCGCCCCTCCGGCATCGTCCCCTTGGACTAGATCGAAGCGCCGATTCGTTGAATCGGCGCTTCGATCAAAGGTTTTCAAATGGGGCGGTTTCCAACGGCAAACCGGTTTCCACTTTGCCGGAAACCGCCCTGGATCAGCGCCCGAACAGGGTGACCCGGCCGGCGCCCGCCTCGTCCACCTCGCTCATCAGCGTCGAGGTGACGCGGAAGGCGGAGCGGGCGATCCACCAGCGCCCGTCGACGCGGACGTAGTCGTCCTCGTAATAGCCCGCGACCTGGGAGGTACCGCGGGTCTCCAGGTTGATCTGGAAGAAATAGAGGTCCCAGGTGCCCTGGGCCCGGTCCTCGCCGTCGAAGGCGATCACCGGGTTCTGGCCGTGGTGCATGTCGATGATGGCATCGCGGCAGCCGACCATCTCGAACAGGCCGACGAAGGAGTCGCGCCCCTCGTGCACGCCGAGGAAGGCGGCATCGATCACCGCATCGGGGCGGAAGCAGTCGCGGACGATCTCCGGCTGCTTGCGGTCGCAGGCGCGCCAGTAGCGGTGCTTGAGTTCCAGGATCTCGAGCTTGTCCTCGACCTGGCGCAGGCGGCGCGCCAGGCTTTCGATTGTATCGGCCATGTTTCCCTCCCTTGTTTCGGGGAAGGTTAGGCGGTCGCCGGCCTCGCCGCCTCGCCCGTATGGACGATATCGCGCGCTTCCGGCACCGTTTTGCCGTCCAGCCAGGCGGCGATCATGGCGTTCACCGTTTCCGGCGCCTCCTGCTGCACCCAATGGGAGACGGCGGGCAGATAGCGCAGGGTCAGGTCCTTCACCAATTTATCGGTGCCATAGGTGGTTTCCTTGCCGAGCGCGGTATCGGCCTCGCCCCAGATCATCAGGGTCGGCACCTCGACCACCGGCGCGGGCGGCAGCTTGGCGCCGCCGATCCTGATATTGGCGCGGTAGTAATTGAGCATGGCGGTGAGCGCGCCCGGCTTCAGGGCATTCTTCCGGTATTCCGCCAGCACCTCGTCGGGGAAGCGGCTCTTGTCCACCGCCATGCCGCGGAAAGCATCGCCCACCGCCTTGGCGCCCCGCGCGCCGAGGAAAAGCTCGGGCAGCCATGGCAGCTGGAAGAAGAACATGTACCAGGACCGGCGCAACTGGGCGAAGGTCTTCAGCGCCTTGAAGAAGGGCACCGGGTGCGGCATGTTCAGGATCACGAAGCGCTCCAGCGGCCGCAGCCCGCGCAGCACGAAGGCCCAGGCGATGGCGCCGCCCCAGTCGTGGGCGACCAGGGTCACCGGCCCCTTGATGCCGCGGGCGCGGGCCGCGTCGATCAGGCCGGCGACATCCTCGGTCAGGTGGTCCAGGGTGTAATTGGACCGGCCGGCCGGCCGCGTGGTATTGCCGTAGCCGCGCAGGTTCGGCGCCCAGACCGTATAGCCGCGCTCGGCGAAGACGGGGATCTGGGCCCGCCAGGAAAATTTCGACTCGGGGAAACCGTGCAGCAGCAGGGCGAATTTATCGCCGCTGCCGGCCTGATCGACCTCGAAATCCAGGCCGTTGGCGGCCACCCGGATGGTTTCCATCTGTACTCCCCTCTTACCTTATAGTTTGTATGGACGATGCGCGGGATCGATCTTGCCCGAGAATCCCCCGAAATAAAGGGAGGATGATATGGGTTCGGGTCGGGTTTCCGTGGTCACCGGCGCCAGCCGGGGCCTTGGCCGGGGCATCGCCATCGCGCTTGGCGCCGCCGGCGATACCGTCTATGTCACCGGGCGCAGCAAGGATGCGCCGACCGGCAATTGGCCGGGCACCATCCACGAGACCGCCGCCGCGATCGATGCCGCCGGCGGCAGGGGCATCGCGGTCGCCTGCGACCACCTGGACGACGCCCAGACCAAGGCCGTCTTCGAGCGCATCGAGGCGGAACAGGGCAGGCTGCACGTCCTCGTCAACAATGCCTTCGCGATGCAGGATTTCTCGGCCCTGCCGGGGAATTTCTGGGAACGCGGGCTGGAGGAATGGCAGCAGCAGATCGATGTCGGGCTGCGCTCCTCCTATGTCGCCAGCGTCTACGGCATTCCTCTGCTGATCAAGGCCGGCAAGGGGCTGATCGTGAACACCTCGTCGGTCGGGGCGCGGGCGCACCTGCATCCCCTGCCCTACGGCCTGTCCAAGATCGGCCAGGACAAGCTGGCGGCCGACATGGCGCCCGACCTCGCGCCGCATAATATCGCCGCCCTGTCGTTCTGGCACGGGCTGGTGAAGACCGACCGCACCCTGCTCGGGCTCGAGCATTTCCCGCAGATGTTCGAGGGGATCGGCGGCTATGCCGGGGCGGAGAGCCCGGGCTTCGGCGGCCGCATCATCGATGCCCTGTGGCGGGACGCCGACCTGATGCGCCTGACCGGCGGCACCTTCTATACCTCAGAACTCGCCCTGCACTACGGCCTCAAGGACGAGGGCGACCACCAGCCCATCTCCTTCCGCCAGTTCTTCGGCGCGCCCCTGTTCGAAAAGGCGATCTGAGCCATGATCGCCGCCGCCCGCGCCCGGCCCATCCTGTGGTGGGCCCTGCTCGGCCTGAGCTTCGTCGCGCTTCAGGCCTATATCTTCGGCAGTTGGATCGGCTCGGCCGATTTCCGTGCTGCCGACCCGGGGCCGGACGCGCTGACGCCGCTCGGCCGCATCACCATGTGGGGCCTCGCTTTCAGCTTCGTGCCCCTGGGCGCGCTGGCTGGTCTCTGGGTGCTGGCGACGATCCTGCGCGGGCGGGATCTGTCCACCGTGCAGATCGTGATGATCGGCTGCGGGCTGTGCCTGTGGCAGGATGCGACGGTCAACCTGGTCCGGCCGGTCGCCCTCTACAATACCCATTACCCCAACATGGGCACCTGGGCGGCGCATATCCCCTGGTGGCTGAGCCCGAACGGCAGCGGCAATGCCCAGCCCCTGACCTTCCAGTCGGCGCTCTACTTCGTCATGGTGCCGGTCTGGGTCTATACCGCCTATGGCGTGATGACGGCGGCGAAGCGCCTGTGGCCGGCCCTGGTCGGGCCCCATCTGGTGCTGATCGCCGTCGCCTTCATCACCATCGCCCAGACCGGGGCCGAGGTCGCCATGGTGCGGGGCGAGATCTTCGCCTATGGCGGCACCATCCATGCCCTGACCGTCTTCCCCGGCACGCGCTGGCAATTCCCGGTCTATGGCGCCTTCCTCTGGGCGCTGGGCACCGTCGCCCTCGGTTGCCTGCTCTACTGGCGGGCGGGGGACGGCCGGACCCTGGTCGAGGCCGGGCTGGAACGGGTCAAGGCCGGCGTCACCGGGCGGAACATCCTGCGCGCCCTGGCCATGACCGGCGCCGCCAATCTGGCCATATTGCTCTATTACCTGGGGTTCATGGTCGTCTCGCTCTATTCCGATCCCTGGCCGACGGATTTCCCCAGCTACTTCCGCAACGGCATCTGCGGCGAAGGAACAGGCTATGCCTGCCCGGCCCCCGACCTGCCGATCCCGACCCGCACCGTGCCCCCGAATGCGAATTGAATGTGAGCAATAATTCGCATTAGCCTGTTCTCACGCTTGGGGGAGGACACCGGTGAACGACACCCTGCCGACGCAACATGGCGCCAACCTGCCGGCCGGGCGCCGGGCGGTGCGCCTGCTTCGCCTGCTCACCCCCCGCGACCCGCGCCCCAGCGAACGCGAATGGCGCCGGATCGGCGTCGCCATGACCGCGGGCGATCCCCCGGCCGATGCCCTGATCGCCTGGATGGTCGGCCTCGGCATGGGGCCCGCCCGCGCCCTGTTCGAGCGGGCGCTGGACCAGGGCATCGACGCCGTTCCCGACGCCCCCGAACCCTTGCGCCGCTTCTTCGCCGCCGCCGAGGCACCGCCGCCCTGGCTGGACCGGGCGCGGCTGGAGCGCGGCGGCGAAATCTGCCGCCTGGTCGGCAATGCCTCCGCCGACGTGCTGCGCGACGGGGCGCTGATGGGCGGCTATCAGGCGGCGGGGCTGAATCGGGTGCTGGTGATCACCGGGGCCCTGGAGAAAGGCGCCGGCAAGCGCCTGGCCGAGACCAGCCAATGGTGGCTGGCCTGTACCGAGGCCGGCGGCATGGACCGGTTCGGCGAAGGCTTCAAGCAGAGCCTGCGGGTGCGCATGGTCCACGCCCTGGTGCGCCGGCATGTGAGCCGTCACCCGGCCTGGGATGCGGCGCGCGACGGCGTGCCCGTCGCCCAGATGGGCATGGCGGCGACCCAGCTGGCCTTTTCCGCCCTGTTCCTGATCGGCATCCGCACCCTCGGCTATCTCGTCTCGCGCGCGGAGGGCGATGCCGTCATGCACCTGATGCGCTATGCCGGCTGGCTGATGGGGATCGACGAGGACCTGCTGCCGGACGACGAGGGGACGGGCCGCACCCTGCTCTACCAGATGGGCCTGTCGCTGACCGATCCGGATGCGGCGGGCGCCCGCCTGGCCCAGGCCCTGGCGGACGAACCGCTGGGCCGGCCCTATCCCCGTTTCGCCCGGCTGCGCCGTTTCTACGCGCGCGAGCGCAACCTCTCGCTCAACCGCTTCTTCATGGGCGCGGCGGGGATGAAGGCGCTGGGCCTGCCCTGGCGCCCCCTGCCGTGGTTCCCGATGATTGCATTCCCGGTGAATACAGTCCGTTTCCTGTGGGGGACAAGAAGTGCCGCGGCGCGCACGCGCATGGCGGAACGGGGCCGAAAGGCGCAGCATCGCTGGGTCGACGAGTTGGTCGGGCGCAGCCGGCACGAGATCGGCGGTGCGATCCGCCACATTACCGAGGCCGCCCCCTAGTCCATATAGGGGATGATGATTGTTGCCCCGCTTCCTAACCTCGGCGACAAGTTGGTGAACGGCTCAAACAACCGGGCCATACACCGCCGCGTGGGAGGGAGACATGGCAGCACTTGAACAGGACATTCGGGTGATCAAGGCGGACCGTCCGCCGCAGCGCTATGCGCGCGGCTGGCATTGCCTTGGCATTGCCGACAGCTTCCGCGACGGCAAGGCCCATTCCCTCGATGTCTTCGGCAGCCGCGTCGCCGTGTTTCAGGATTCGACCGGCGCGCTCCGCGTGATCGACGCCTATTGCCCGCATATGGGCGCCGACCTCGGCGGCGGCACCATCAAGGGCGACACCCTGGCCTGCCCGTTCCACGGCTGGCAATGGGGCGGCGACGGCAAGTGCAAGTCCATTCCCTATGCCACCCGGGTGCCGCCGCGCGCCCGCATCCGCACCTGGCCGACGCTGGAGGAGAACAAGCAGCTCTTCATCTGGCACGATGTCGAGGGCAGCCAGCCGACCCCGGCGGTGACCATTCCCCGGATCGAGGAATGCTTCAACGGCGAATGGTCCGAGTGGATCTGGGAAACCGTGAAGATCGACACCAATTGCCGCGAGCTGATCGACAATGTCGCGGACATGGCCCATTTCTATTACGTCCACGGCGCCCGCGCGACCTACTTCAAGAATACGTTCGAGAAGCATGTCGCCCGCCAGGAAATGCGCGGCAAGCCCCGCGCCGACCTGAAGATCGCCGGCGACGCCATGGACTTCGGCGGCTCCGAAGTGGTGATCGAGGAGCTTTACTCGGTCGCCACCTATTACGGCCCGTCCTATATGATCGATTACCTGACCTCGACCGTGAACGGCATGCAGGTCGAAGCCTATCTGATCAACTGCCACGTGCCGATCGACCATGACAGCTTCACCCTGCATGTCGGCCTGATGGTGAAGAAGCTGCCCTTCCTCGACGATGCGATGAACGACCAGATCGCAGAGATGTATGCCAAGGGCAATCGCGACGGCTTCTTCCAGGACGTCGCCATCTGGAAGACCAAGACGCGGATCGACAATCCCCTGCTCTGCGAATTCGACGGCCCGATCTACCAGCTCCGGCGCTGGTACGAGCAATTCTATGTCGATATCGCCGAGGTTACCCCGGACATGGTCGACCGCTTCGAGGTCGAGATGGACCTCGCCAAGTCCAACGAGTTGTGGGTGGCCGACGAGGCCGCCAACAAAGCCGCCCAGCAGGCTGCCGAATAGGCACCTGGTCGGGCTTCTCTACGTGAAGCTCCCCAACTTGCGCCGCCCCTTTCCGGGCGGCGTTTTTTTTTGGGGAGGCGGCGGCTATTCGAGGTCCTGCCAATTGTCGGGCAGGCGGAAATGCTCCGGGCGCTGTTCCATGCGCTGGAAGCGCTGGCCGAGGAAGTTCAGCAGCAGCTGCACCTTCAGCGACAGGTTCTGCTTGTGACCGTAGACGACCCAGACGTCGCGGTCGAAGAAACTCCAGTCGTCCTCGAGCGCGACCAGTTGCCCGGTGCGCAATTCGCGGCGCACGAAGACCACCGGCAATTGCGCAAGCCCAAGGCCGGAGCGCGCGGCCGCCAGGACGCCCGAGCCGTCGTCGCATTTCCAGGTCCCGTTCACCTTGACCTTCATGGTGCCGCCGGCGGAATTGAACTGCCAATAGCCGCTGCGGTTGGTCAGGCAGTTGAATTCCCTGAGATCGGCCAGGTTCTTCGGCTGGCCGTGCTTGCGGAAATAGGCCGGTGTCGCACACAGGCAGAACGACTGGTGGCCGATCTGGCGGGCGTAGAGGCTGCTGTCCTCCTGCGCGCCGTAACGGATGATGACATCGTTGCCGTCGCCGACGAGGTCGCTGTCGGCGTTGGAGGTCACCACCTCGACCGTCAGCCTGTCGTAGGTGGAGGCGAATTCGGCCACCGCCGTCGCCATGAATTCGACGCCATAGGTATTGTTCAGCGCGATGCGCAGCACGCCCGTCGGCTTTTCCTGCATCTCGGAGATCAGGCCCTGGGCGCGGTCGAACGCCGCCCCCATCTCGCGGCAGTGACGGTAGAAGACCTCGCCCTCGGGGGTCAGTGAGACCTGTCGGGTTGTGCGCTGCAACAGGCGGACGCCCAGCCGGTTCTCGAGATCGGTCACCTGCTTCGAGATGAAGGATTTGGAGACGCCGAGGCTTTCCGCCGCCCGGGTGAAGGAGCCGATCTCCACCACCTGCACGAATTCATGAACGCCGTCCCATGGTGTCATGCCCGTTCCTCCCCCTTCCCTGATAGCAGAGGATGATCAGGTCCGGCACCTCCAAATGGATATGTGCAGTGCATCAAGCAAGGGATCGGGCCAATAAAAAGGGCCGCCGCGGTGACCCGTGGCGGCCCTTGAAAGAAAGTCTCTCAGCCGATCACTTGAAGATCGTCTGGAGCTTCATGGCAACGCCCATGTTGCCCTCGACCTTGATCTTGCCCATCATGAAGGCGGTGGTCGGGTTCAGCTTGCCGTCGCCGAGGGCGATGAAATCGTCCTTCGCGATCTTGATGGTGCAATCGGCCGGCTTGTCTTCGTTCGACACGACGTTCGGCACCGACTTGCCGTCGACATAAACGATGCCGTCGCCCTTGAAGTCGAACTTCACGGACGCGCCAAGGCCGGAATTTTCGCCGACGCGGGTCTTCATCTGTTCGGTAATGGTCGCCAGGTCGCTCATTGGGCTCTCCTCCTCCACAAAGGGTACTTCGAGTTATGACGTTTAACGGGCTTAGTCAAGCACGCTGACTCGAAACTGCCACCACTTCGCCCGTCATGTAAGTGGCGTATTCACTGGCCAAAAAGATAATAACGTTCGCAATTTCCCAGGTCTCGGCCGCGCGACCATATGCTTCACGCGACGTCAACTCGGCCAGCAACTCGTCGCTCGTCACCCGATTCAGGAATTCATGCATGGCCAAACTCGGGGAGACGGCATTGATACGAATGTTGTGCTCCGCCGCTTCCATTGCAGCGCAGCGTGTCAGCGCCATGACCCCGGCCTTGGCGGCGGCGTAATGGGCCTGGAGCTTCTGCGCCCGCCAGCCGAGCACGGAGGCATTGTTCACGATGATGCCGGCCTTCCGTTCCATCATGTGCGGCAGCACCGCGCGGAGCATGCGGAACGTACCGGTCAAAGTTACATCGAGGACGATATTCCACTGTTCGTCGGTCATCTCGACCAGGGGCGCCGAGCCGCCGAGGCCGGCATTGTTGACGAGGACGTCGATGCGCCCGAGGCCGGCGACGGCGGCGGCGACCAGCCCGTCGACCTCCGCCTGTTTGGTGACGTTGCAGAGCTGGGTCAGCGGCCGGCGCCCAGCTTCCGCCTCGATCCGCGCCGCCGCCTCGTTCAGGCGGCGTTCGTGGATGTCGGAGATCATCACCGTCGCGCCTTCCTCGGTCGCCCGCCTTGCGGTCGCAAAGCCGATGCCGGTGCCGGCGGCGGCGGTGATCAGCACCGTCTTGCCGGCGAGAAGATTATGGGCGGGGGGATAGTCGGGGCTGGGCTTGGCCATCGGTTCCGCTTTCACGCACGCGCGTCGCGCGGCATGCCCAGGGCACGTTCCGCGATGATATTGCGCTGGATTTCATTGGTGCCGGCATAGATCGTGTCCGACCGGGTGAAGAGGAAAAGCTGCTGTAGGGGTGTCAGCGCGTAACTGCCCGGTTCCCCGGCGGCGACCTCCGCCTCCGGCCCCAGGACGTCCATGGCCAGCTTGCCGAGATCGCGGTGCCAGGTCGCCCAATAGAGCTTGGAGACATAGGCTTCGCGCGGAAGCTCCGGCTTTCCCGCCTGGGCCAGCATGCGCAGGGCATTGGCGCGCATGATCTGAAGGCCGATCCAGGCTTCCGCCAGGCGCTGGCGGATCAGGGGCTCGCGGGCCCGGCCGTTCGCCTTGGCGATCGCGATGATCTCGTTCAACTGGTTGTGGAAGGCCATCTGCTGGCCGAGGGTGGAGGCGCCGCGCTCGAAGGCGAGCGTGCCCATGGCCACCTTCCAGCCCTCGCCCGGCTGGCCGACGATATTGTCGGCCGCGGTCTCCGCCCCGTCGAAGAAGACTTCGTTGAATTCAGACGTGCCCGTCATCTGCTGGATCGGGCGGACCTCGATCCCCTTCTGGCGCATGGGGACGAGAAGATAGGACAGGCCCCGGTGCCCGCTCGACCCTTCTTCGGTGCGGGCGATGACGAAGCACCAGTCGGAAACATGGGCGAGCGAGGTCCAGACCTTCTGCCCGTCGATCACCCAGCGGTCACCGACGCGCCGCGCCCGGGTCCGGACATTGGCCAGGTCGGAGCCCGCACTCGGTTCCGAATAGCCCTGGCACCAGAGATCGTCGCCCGACAGGATGCCGGGCAGGAAGCGCTGCTGCTGCGCCTCGGTGCCGAAGGCGATGAGGGTCGGGCCGGCCAGCCCTTCGCCGATATGGCCGACCCGGCCGGGCCCGCCGGCGCGGGCATATTCCTCGTAGAAGATCACCTGTTGCGACAGCGGCACGCCCCGCCCGCCCGCCGCCTTCGGCCAGCCGACGCCGACCCAGCCGGCCAGCCCCAGGTGGCGCTCGAAGGCGCGGCGTTCCGCGAAGAAGGCATGTTCGTCGCCCGGGCCGCCGCGGTTCTTCAGGGCGGCGAAGGCACCGGTCAGGTTGTCGCGCAGCCAGCCGGCGATCTCGGCCCGGAAGGCTTCGTCTGCCGCGGAGAAGGAGAGTTTCATGGCAGCGCCTCCGCCGTTTCGTCGAGGCCGATCAGCTGCGCCACCCGCTCGCGGTGGAATGCCGGGTCGCCCAGTGTCGCTTCCATTGCCCGGGCATTCTTGAAATAGAGATGGACGTCATAGTCCCAGGTGAAACCGACGCCGCCGTGCAATTGGATCGCCGTCGCCGCGCAATCGAAATAGGCGCGCGAACACCAGGATTTGGCGCCCGAGGCGGCCAGCGCCAGGGCCCGCCCGTCGCCGTCATGCCCGGTCTCATCGGCGATACAGGCGGCCCAATAGGCGGCCGAGCGCGCGGTTTCGACCGCCAGCGCCATATCGGCGCATTGATGCTTCACCGCCTGGAAACCGGCGACCGGGCGGCCGAACTGCACCCGGCCCTTGGTATAATCGACCGTCATCTCGAGGCAGCGCTCCGCCGCCCCGACCGCCCAGGCCGACAGCGCCGCCGCCGCCCGGTCGAGGGCGAGGGCAAGGCCCCGCCCCGCATCCGCCGCCACCAGGGCCCCGGCGCCGAGGGTGACGCCGTCGAACCGCAACGCCGCCGGGCGGCGCAACTGGTCCATGGTGGCCAGCCCACTGCGGGTCAGCCCCGCCTCGTCGCCGGGGACGGCGAAGAGCGCGATGCGGCCCTCCCCCGCCTCGGCGGCGACGAGAAGAAGATCGGCCCGCGCCCCGTCCGGCACATGGCGCAGCGCGCCGTCGAGACGCCAGCCGCCGCCGGCGGGTGTTGCGGTTACCTTGCCGGTGGCATTGCCCGCCGCCAGGGTCGCGGTGAGCGCGCCCGTTGCGATATCTTCGAGATAGCGCTCGCTGCCCACGGCCAAAAGGACGTTGGCGGCCAAAATCACCGTCGCCTCGAACGGCGAGGGATAGAGGGCGCGGCCCATCTCCTCGGCCAGGATCGCCAGTTCGACGAAGCCGAGGCCAAGGCCGCCCTGCGCCTCCGGCACGATCAGCCCGGTCCAGCCGAGCGCCACCGCCTCGGCCCAGAGGGCGGGATCGAAGCCGGCCGCGGTCGCCATCACCGTGCGGGCATGCGCCGGCCCGGCATAGGCGCCGAGCCAGCCCCGGGCGGAGTCCCGGATCAGCCCCTGATCTTCGGTGAAGGCGAAGTTCACGTCAGCTCCCCCAGACTTTCTTCACCGGTGCGGCGCGGGCCAGCAGGTCGTCGACCGCGGCGCCGACGTCCGCCGGGGCCCAGCGCGCGTGCTTGTCGACCTCGGGCCCGTCGCGCCAGCCGTCGGCAAGGCAGAGGCGGCCGCCCGCGACCTCGAACACTCGGCCGGTCACATGGGCCGATTGCGCCGAGCCGAGCCAGACCACGAGGGGCGCGACATTGCCCGGGTGATTGACGTCGAAGCCCGTCTCCGGCGCCTTCATGGCTTCGCCGAAGGCTTCCTCGGTCATGCGGGTGCGGGCCGCCGGCGCCAGCGCATTGGCGGTAACGCCGTAACGCCGCAGTTCCGCCGCCTGCACCAGGGTGAGGGCAGCGATGCCGCCCTTGGCCGCCGAATAGGCCGCCTGGCCGATGCTGCCCTGCAGCCCCGCGCCGGACGACGTGTTGATGATGCGGCCGTCGACCGCCGCGCCCGCCTTCTGCCGGTCGCGCCAATAGCGCGCGGCATGATTGCCGACGCAGAAATGGCCGCGCAGGTGAACGCGCATCACCGCGTCCCATTCGTCGACCGTCGCATTGGCGAACATGCGGTCGCGCAGGAAGCCCGCATTGTTCACCACCACGTCGAGGCCGCCGAAGGCCTCGACCGCGGTCCCGACGATGGTGGCGGAACCTTCCCAATCGGCAACATCGGCGTAATTGGCCACGGCCGTCCCGCCGAAGCCCTTGATTTCCGCCACCAGTTCGTCGGCCGCCTCGGAGCCGCCGCCCTGGCCGTCGCGGGAAACGCCCAGATCGTTGACCACCACCCGGGCCCCTTCGCGGGCATAGGCAAGGGCATATTCGCGCCCGAGACCCCGGGCGCCGCCGGTTACGACTACGATGCGGCCGTCGCAGATCATCGCCTGGTCCTCACAGCCGCTCGATGATGGTGACATTGGCCTGGCCGCCGCCCTCGCACATGGTTTGCAGGCCATAGCGGCCGCCGGTGCGTTCCAAGTGGTGCAGCAATGTGGTCATCAGGCGGGCGCCGGTCGCGCCCAGCGGATGGCCGAGGGCGATGGCGCCGCCGTTCGGATTGACCTTGGCGTGATCCGCCCCGGTTTCCTTCAGCCAGGCCAGCACCACCGAGGCGAAGGCTTCGTTGATCTCGACCGCATCGATATCCTCGATCCTCATGCCCGCCTTCTTCAAGGCATAGGCGGTCGCCGGGATCGGCGCGGTCAGCATCCAGACCGGATCGGCGCCGCGCACCGACAGATGGTGAATGCGGGCGCGCGGCTTCAGATTGTGTTCCTTCACCGCCTTCTCCGAGGCGATGAGAAGCGCCGCCGCCCCGTCCGAGATCTGCGACGACACGCCGGCATGCAGGCGGCCGCCTTCGCGCAGCGTCTTCAGCGTCTGCATCTTTTCGATGCTGGTGTCGGCCCGCGCCGTCTCGTCACGGGCGAAGGCGCCGACGGGGGCGATTTCCTTGTCGAACAGGCCGCCCGTGATGGCGGCGAGCGCGCGGCGGTGCGATTCGAGGGCGAAACGTTCCATCTCGTCGCGGCTGCAATCCCATTTCTCGGCGATCATTTCAGCGGCGCGGAACTGGGAAACCTCCTGCGTGCCGTAGCGCTTCACCCAGCCCTCGGAGCCCGAGAACGGATCCTTGAAGCCCAGCGGCTCGGCCGCGACCATGGCATAGGCGATGGGGATCTGGCTCATGTTCTGGACGCCGCCGGCAACCACCAGGTCCTGGGTGCCGGACATCACCCCTTGCACCGCGAAATGCACCGCCTGCTGCGAGGAACCGCATTGGCGGTCGACGGTGGTGCCGGGGATCTCCTCCGGCATGCCGGCGGCGAGCCAGCAGGTGCGGGCGATATCGCCGGCCTGCGGCCCCAGCGCATCGACGCAGCCGAAGACGACATCATCGACCGCCGCCGGATCGATGCCCGAACGGTCCACCAGGGCTTTGATCGCATGGCCGCCGATGTCGGCCGGATGCACGCGCGACAGGCTGCCGTTGCGGCGGCCGACCGGGGTGCGGACGGCTTCGATGATATAGGCTTCGGCCATGGGACTCGTTTCCTCGAACTGATTATCTGTCCTGAAATGTGCCATCGGCACCAATGGCCGCATCGTCCGAAAGGACCATTCGCGACAGCCGGTCGAGGTGGTAGTGCCGGTCACCCCAGACGCCCGCCAGCGCCCAGGCGCGTTTCATGAAGAAATGCAGGTCGACCTCATAGGTATAGCCCATGGCGCCGAAGACCTGGATCGCGGTACGTGCCGCCGCCGCCGCCGCATCGACGACCGCGATGCGGGCATGCGAGATATCGCGAGGGTGCTGCGTGGCCGCGGCTTTGTAGACCGGTGCCCGGGCGAATTCGATCGCCACCTGCACGGTGGCAAGATGGTGCTTCACCGCCTGGAACGTGCCGATCGGCTTGCCGAACTGCTGGCGCGTGCGGGCATAGTCGGCGGCGAGGTCGACCATGGCCTGGGCCAGGCCAAGCCCCTGGGCCGCGGCCGCCAGCGCGCCGAGATCGCGGAAACGGTCGAGAATGCCGGTCTCACCCGACAGCCGGGTCTCGTTCCCGGCGGCCCAGTCGACGGCCGCGATGCGCCGCAGCGGATCGACGCTGGTCTCCGGCGTCAGCACGACCCGGTCCCGCGGCACCAGATGGAGGACGCCGTCGCGGCCGAGAAGCAGGAAATCCGCCTCCCCCGCATCGGCGACGAAGGGATCGTCCGGATGGCCCGCCGCCACCTTGCAGGTGCCGGCCGCAAGACCCGAGAGGACCGCGGCCACATCCGCCCGAGCGGCAAAATCCGCAAGAACAGGCGCGGCGATGCCGATCTGGTCGATCAAGGGTTCCGGCAGGGCGACGCGCCCCGTCTCTTCCGCGATCAGGACATAGTCGAGAAGGCCGAGACCGAGGCCGCCCCGGGCTTCGGCGACGGTCAGGCCGGTCAGGCCCATGTCGGCCAGCTTCTGCCAGCGGGCGGCGGAACGTCCCGTGCCCGCCGCCGCCGCGCGCAATTCGGCCGGGCCGCATTCGGCGGCCAGGAAATCGCGCACCGTGTCGCGAAACAGCAATTGGTCTTCGGTGAAGGCGAAATTCATGGCATTCCCCCTCAGCGCGGCAGGTTCAGCAGACGTTCGGCAATGATGTTCCGCTGGATCTCATTGGCGCCGGCATAGATCGGGCCGGCCAGCGAGAACAGGAACCCTTTCAGCCAGCGGGTGATCTCGCCCGCCTCGTCAACGCCGCTGGCCAGCAACTCGCCCCGCGCCCCGAGGATCGACAGCGCGGTTTCATGCATGGAACGGTCGAGTTCCGACCAGAAGATCTTGTTCAGGCTGGCTTCCTGGCCGATCTTGCCGCCGGCGATCAGCCGGCTCGCGGTCATATAGGTGTTGAGGGCATAGGCTTCCGCATCCATCCAGGCCTTGAGGACCTGGTCGCGCACGCCCGGCGCGACCCGCGCCTCGTGCCGGCGGTACAATTGCACAAGGCGCTTCGCGGTTTCCTGGAACCGGGCCGGGCTGCGCAGCATCAGGCCGCGCTCGAACCCCGCCGTCGCCATGGCGATGCTCCAGCCCTGGCCCTCGTCGCCCAGGCGGTTTTCGACCGGCACGCGGACGTCGTCGAAGAATAATTCGGCGAAGCCCGGCTCGCCGTCGAGCTGGGGAATCGGCCGGCGGGTAATGCCGGGCGTATCCAGCGGCAGCAGGATGAAACTCATGCCGTGGTGGCGCGTGCTCTCAGGATCGGTGCGGAACAGGCCGAAGCACCAGTCGGCGAAGGCGGCCCGGGTCGACCATGTCTTCTGGCCGTTGATGACGTAATGATCGCCGTCGCGGATCGCCTTGGTGCGGATCGCCGCCATGTCGGAACCGGCGCCCGGTTCCGACCAGCCCTGCGCCCAGATCTCGTCGCCCGCCGCCATGCGCGGCAGGAAGCGCGCCTTCTGCGCCGCCGTGCCGTATTCCATCAGGGTCGGGCCGAGAAGGAAGATGCCGTTCTGATTCACCCGGCCGGGCGCGCCGGCGCGGTAGTATTCCTCTTCGAAGATCAGCCATTCGATCAGGTCGGCGCCGCGCCCGCCCATGGCCTCCGGCCAGGTGACCATGCCGAAGCGGCCGCTGTTCAGCACCCGCTCCCATTGCCGGTGCTCCTCGAAGCCCTCGCGCGTGTCGTAGGACTTCAGGCGTTGCTTCGGCACATGGGCCTGCATCCAGGCCCGGACCTCGGCGCGGAATGCTGCCTGTTTCGGGGTGTAGCGGAGATCCATCGCCTTACCCGAACTTGGCGTCGCGCTTTTCGACGAAGGCGTCGCGCGCTTCCTGGCTGTCGGGCGAGGTATAGAGTTCGAGGGTGAAACCCTGTTCGAAACGATAGTTGCGCTCGATGTCGACCGGCTCGATGCCGTTCAGCGCCTCCTTGGCGAGGCGCAGCGCCTTGCCGGATTTCGCCGCGATCTTGGCCGCCAGCGCGCGCGCGGCATCCACCAGCGTCTCGCGCGGGACGACGCTTTCGATGGCGCCCCAGCGGGCCATTTCCGCCGCCTTGATGCTCTCGCCCGTGTAGAACAGGGCGCGTACCTTCTGCAACGGCAGCATGCGCAGGAAATGCGAGGCGCCGCCCATGGCGCCGCGGTCGATTTCCGGCAGGCCGAAATAGCTGTCCTCGGACGCGATGATGATATCGGCGGCGCCCGCAAGGCCGATGCCGCCGCCGAGGACGAAGCCATGGGTGGCGGCGATCACCGGCACCTTGCAGCGGTGCACGGCGGCGAAACTGTCGTAGCAGCCCTTGTTCACGGCAACGATCCTGCGCCCGTCCGCCGCCAGTTCCTTGATGTCGACGCCGGCGCAGAAGCCCCGGCCCTCGGCCCGCAGGATGACGACATTGACCGCCGGATCCTCGCCCGCGGCGGTGATCGTCTTCGCCAGATTGGCCCAGCCGATGGAATTGAAGGCGTTCACCGGCGGCTGGTTCATCACCACTTCGGCGATGCGGTCGGTTACGGTATAGGCGAATTCCATGGTCGGCCTCACTCGGCGGCGGCGGCGTCGCGCCGCGGGTTCGTCAGGGCGTCGAGGCGGGCTTCCGCCTCGGCGATGATGCGCTCGACGGCCTCGGCGGCTGTGGGCAGGTCGCGGATCAGCCCGGCCACCTGGCCCGACGGCAGCACGCCTTCGGCGGGATGGCCCTCGACCATGGACCGCTGGATCAGCATCGGCGAATTGGCCGCCATCAGGGTTTCGGCCAGACTCAGCTTATTGGCCCGGGCATTGGCCAGCGCCGAGCGGAAGGTCTCGACCAGGCCGAGGCCGGCATGCCGGCGGAAGGCAAGCCCCGATTTCAGCGCCTGCCACAGGCGCCCGACCGGCCCGGCCTTTTCCAGCCGGTTGAGTGCCTCGTTCAGGATCATGCGCATGGGCGCGCCGTCGACCCGTGTCGAGACGATGATGTTGGTGATCTCGGACGTTATATAGCGCTCCAGCGTCGCGCGCGGCACCGGGCTGTCGCTGGTCATCAGGAAGCGTGTGCCCATGGCGACGCCGGCCGCGCCATAGGCAAGCGCCGCGACCAGCCCGCGGCCGTCCTTGAAGCCGCCGGCCGCCACCACCGGCACGGTCACCGCGTCCAGCACCTGGGGGACCAGCAGCGAAGTCGGCACCGAGCCGGTGTGACCGCCGCCTTCCCCGCCCTGCACGGTCACCATGTCGGCGCCCATCTTCACCGCGGCGACCGCATGTTTCACCGCGCCCACGGTCGGGATGCAGACCAGCCCCGCCGCCTTCAGCTTGGACACCAGCGCCGCGGAGGGCGAGCGGGAATAGGACACCGCCCGAAGCCCGTGCCGGATCGCCATGTCCAGCATGTGATCGGCACCCGGCAGGAACATGTGCAGGTTCAGGCCGAAGGGCTTGTCGGTCAGCGCCTTGACCTTGAGGATTTCCGCCTCGATCCGCTCCGCCGGGATGACGGCGCCGGCGAGGAAGCCGAAAGCCCCGGCATTGGACGTCGCGGCCACCAGCTGCGGCGTCGCCACCCAGCCCATGGCCGTCTGCAGGATCGGATAGCGGCAGCCGAGCCGTTCGGTCAGCGGCGTGTTCAGGGCCGGATGGGTCATTCGCCCGCCTCCGCCACCTTCTTCTTTTCCTCGGCTGCCTTCTGGGACTGGGCCATGGCCTTGCCGTCGTAACCGCCGAGGGTGTCGCCCTGCACCAGCGTGTTGTGGACATGGGCGAAATGGTGGTAACCGAAGGCGTTGTCCATGCCGGCGCGCTTGCCCTGGAGATCCTCGATGTGGTTCACCACCTGCTTGGCCAGGGCCAGGCCCATGCGCGGCATCTGGGCGATGCGCCCGGCGATGGCATAGGTCTCGGCCTCCAGCCGGTCGCGGGCGACGACGCGGTTGACCATGCCCATCTGATAGGCGCGCTCCGCCGTCATGCGTTCGCCGAGGAAGAGGAATTCCTTGGCGATGCGGGCGTTCAGCTCGTGGACATGGGCGAAATATTCGACCCCCGGAATGCCCATGCGCACCACCGGATCGGCGAAGAAGGCATCGTCGGCGGCGACGATCAGGTCGCAGACCCAGGCCAGCATGAGACCGCCGGCGACACAGGCGCCCTGGACCATGGCGATGGTCGGCTTGGGGATGTCGCGCCAGCGCCGGCACATGCCGAGATAGACTTCCTGCTCGCGGACGAAGAGTTTCTCCCCGCCCGGCTTGCCGACATGGTCCCACCACAGGTGCCGGCGCTCGAAGGTCCGCTCGACATCGCGCCCGGGGGTGCCGATGTCGTGGCCGGCGGAGAAATGCTTGCCGGCGCCGGCAAGGACGATGACCTTCACCTCGTCGTCGTCCGCCGCCCGGCGGAAGGCGGCGTCCAGGGCATAGGTCATCTGACTGTTCTGGACATTGTTGTAGCGCGTCCGATCCATGGTGATGGTCGCGATACCGTCCGCCACGTTGTAATGGACCGGGTTCTCGGTCTCGTAAATGATCTCGCCCATCGCTGCCTCCGCTTTTTTCTTGTCGCCGGTGAAAGTGCCCCGCCCCATGTCTGGCCCGGGCGGGGCGGGTTCACGCGGCCCGACGCCGGTCGCCCGGCGGGTTTTCCTTGAACACCGTGGCCCTGACGTCATGGGGATCGAGCAGGTTGCGGATCAGGTGCAATTGCTCCGCCGTCGGCGCCGGGGTTTCGGTGGCGCTTTCCCGCCCTTCGAGCGGAAAGCCGGTCGCCGCCTGGACCTGATCGAAGCCGATGCCCGGATGCAGGTGGCGCACGCGGATCGCATGGTCCGCGCCACCGAAGTCGAGCACCGCGAGATCGGTGACGATCAGGCGCAGGTCGACGAAACGGTCCGAGCGGCCGCCGCCCAGCCGGGCCGGGTTGTAACCGACGCCGGACACCATATCGACCTCGCCGGAGACGAAGACGCGGGTGGAGTGATTGGGCACGAACATCGAATTGATGTGATTGATCGTGTTGCCCGGAATGCCGCGCACGCCGAGCAGCGCCGCCTTGGGCCGCCGATAGTCGCCGACGGCGGAGATATTCTGCTGGCCGAAGCGGTCGACCTGGACCGGCCCGGTCATGGCATGGCGGTGCCCGCGATAGACGACGTCGAAGACGCGGGCATAGGTCATACAGCCCTCGACCTGCGGGACATAGGCGCCGCGCTTGCCGACCGGCACCGGCGCCTCGACCAGATAGGCCTCGCCATCGGTCATCATCAGTTCGGGCGCGAAGCTGGCCTTGGCCAGCGACGCCGCCAGCCGGGGCACCAGCCCGATGCCGGAGGCGAGCACTTCACCGTTGCCGCGCCAGGCTTCGGCGGCGGCGGCGATGCAGAGTTCCGCGAGCGTATAGGTCATCGTCGTCCTCCTCAGAACACCGGCAGCGGCAGGGCGGCGAGCTTTTCCGCACCGCCGGCGGCGGCGAGATAGGCGTCATGGGACGGCAGGTCGACGAAGCGGCCGCGCCAGTCGGCGAAGCCGGCGTCGTTGTAATCCTTCAAGTGTTTGAAGTCGAAGCCGTAGTCGGGGCCCGACGAGGTCGGGTGGGCGCCGAAGGGAACATGGGCGACCCCGGTCACGCACGACCGTTCGACGAGGTGATGGCGTGCGCCCGGGAAACCGCCGAGATCGGCGGTCGAGACCAGCCGGTCGGTGGTGACGAAGGCCTGGTCCGCCGCCCGGCAGAACAATTCGTCGAAGAAGGGATCGGGGGCGGTGACGATCGCATTGCCGAGCCGATCCGCCGCATTGACGTGAACGAAGGCGGCATCGAGGCGCAGCGCCGGCATGGCGATCAGTACTTCGCCGTCGTCATAGGGCGAGGTGACGGTGCGCAGCGCGCCGTTCAAGCCCTCGACATCGGTGCCGAGACCGGCGCGGGTGGGCAGGAACGGCAGGCGCATGGCCGCCGCGCGCAAGCCCCATTGCAGCATGCCCTCGTCGATTTCGAGGGTTTCGAAAGAACCGGCCTGGCGGGCCGCGCGGAAATGATTGTCCAGCGGGATCGAGTCGAGGGAGACGAAGCCGAACACCAGCTTCCTGATCCGTCCCGCCGCCGCCAGCAGGCCGACATCCGGCCCGCCATAGGAAACGACGGTGAGATCGGTGACATCGCTGCGCAGAATCTCGCGCACCAGGGCCATGGGCTTGCGCCGCGCGCCCCAGCCGCCGATGCCGATGGTGGCACCGCTTTTCAGCCGGCCCACCATCTCCCTTACCGTCATGGTCTTGTCCATGGTACCTTATCCTTGGGTAACTTCTATCGTCACCGCAGCATGAATTTCTGGACTTTGCCGCTGGCGGTCAGCGGCAGGGCATCAAGGATCTCGACCTGGCGCGGCGCCTTGTAGTTCGCCATATTGGCGCGGCACCAGGCCAGAAATTCATCCTTTTCGATGACCGCCCCCTTGGCGGGCACCAGGATCGCCTTGGCGACTTCGCCCATGCGCGCGTCGGGAATGCCGACGACCGCGGCCTGGGCGACATCCCGGCGGCTGAGGATGATATTCTCGATTTCCGCCGGGTAGCAGTTGAAGCCGCCGACGATGAACATGTCCTTCTTGCGGTCGGTGATCTTCAGGTAACCGCGCTCGTCCATCACGCCGATGTCGCCGGTGTGGAGCCAGCCGGCGCCGTCGATCGCTTCGCGCGTCGCCGCCTCGTTCTCGAAATAGCCGGCCATGACGTTGTAGCCGCGCACCAGCACCTCGCCCTCGGTGCCGGGCGGGACTTCGGCGCCCGCCGCGTCGGCGCAGATCACCTCGATCCCCGGGATCGGCCGGCCGCAGCGGTTGGCGATGGTTTCCGGATCGTCGTCGACGCCGCACATGGTGACCACCGGCGCCTCGGTCAGGCCGTAGGCGGTGAGGACGACATCGAACTTCAGGTCCGAGATCATGCGCCGGATCAGGTCGACCGGCACGCTGGCCGCCCCGGTCACCGCCAGGCGCAGCGACGAGATGTCCCGCATCCGGTAACCGCCGTCGCCCAGCAGCGACTGATAGACCGTGGGCGCGCCGGGCAGCACGCTGACCTTTTCCCGCTCGATGCGGTCGAGCAGGCGGGTAGTGTCGAACACCGCCTCGGGCAGGCAGGCCGCGCCCTTCAGCAGGCAGGCGAGCCAGCCCGCCTTGTAACCGAAGGAGTGGAAGAAGGGATTGACCACCAGGAAACGGTCCCACTCGGTCAGGCCGACCACGCTGCTCCAGGTCTCGATCGTGCGCACGGTCTGGCCGTGATGCGAGACGACCCCCTTGGGCAGGCCGGTGGTGCCCGAGGTGAAGAGCATGTCGCAAGGATCGTCCGGCCCGACCGCGGCCAGCCGCGCGGCCGCCGCGGCCTCGCCGACCGCCGCCCCCCGGGCGAGGAAGGTCTCCCAGGCCAGGTCCGTGCCGGCATCGCCGCGCAGGATGACCAGGCCTTCGAGATCCGGCAGGTCTTCCCCCGCCAGCATGGCGGGATAGTCGAAGCCGAGGAAGCCGCGCACGGTAACCAGCAGCTTCGCCCCCGATGCCCGCAGGATCTGCCCGGCCTCGCGCCCCTTGAAGCGCGTGTTCAGGGGCACGAGCACCGCGCCTGCCGATTGCAGGCCGATAGCGGCGACGATCCATTCCGCCATATTGGGCGCCCAGATCGCCACCCGGTCGCCCTTGTCGATCCCGGCGGCGATGAAGGCCCGCGCGGCGGTCCGGCGGGCCGCCTCGAGTGCAGCGAAACTCGAGACGGCACCGCCTTCCTCGATTGCGGGGCGATCGGGCCAGCGAGCCGCCGCCGCAACGACCGATGCGGGAATGGTTTCCGCCATGACGGAGGCCTTACTCCGCGGCCTGGGCGGTGGCGAGCCAGCGCTTCTGCGGGCCGATCTTCGCGGCGATCGCGTTCAGGGCCTGCAGGTCGAGGTCGTAGACATCCGCCGCCGACTTCCAGAAGATCTGTTCCAGGTCTTCCTCAGGCAGGCCGCCCAGCGACAGCAGCATCTTTTCCGCCGTCTTCGGCCAGCACCCCTCGGGGTGCGGATAGTCCGAGCCCCAGATCACCCGCTTCATGCCCAGTTCCTTGCAGGCCACCGCCGTGTCCCGGTCCGCCAGCGCCGAGGCGACAACCCACATGTTGCGGGCAAAATATTCCGACGGCTTCATCGTCAGCTTCGCCCGGAAATCCCCCAGCTTGCCCGACGTGTGCTTCACGCTCGCCCGGATGTCCATCATCGTGTTCATCCAGTTG
>NZ_QGLF01000009.1 GCF_003173055.1 Zavarzinia compransoris | reverse complement strand
GGCCAGGAAGATGCAGCCCGCGATGAACAGCACGATCGCGATCAGCACCGCATCCTTGGTCGTCTCGATCTCCGTGTTCACCGCTTCCGCGATGCCCACCTGGCCGCCCGCCACCAGGAGCTTCGCCCCGTTCGGCAGCGCCGGCATCGAGGCGATGAAGTCGCGCGCCAGGGAGGTCACGGATTTCACCGTCGACCCGGTCTTGTCGTCCAGCGAGACGATGATGTTGCCGATCTTCCAGGTCTCGTCCGTATAGGCCTTGAAGTCGCCCGGCTCGCCCTTCGACGAGAACAGGTAGACGTTGAACGCCACCTCGTCGACCGTCTCCGGCACGATGGCATAGGACGGATCGCCCTCGTAGAGCACCTGGTTCACCGCCTGCACCATCGGCACCATCGACAGCGCATGGCGCGCCTTCGGCTCGTGCTGCCAGATATAACGCGACAGTTCCTCGATCGCGGCATAGGTCGCGGGCTGGATCATGGTCTCGTCCGGGCCCTCGACATAGACCATCATGGTGTCCGTGCCGACGCCGGCGAAGCGCTCGTTGATCAGCGCATTGTCCTGGTTGTAGCGCGCGTCCGGCCACAGGATCGGGCTGCCCACCGCATCGCCGATGACGACGAAGCGCGCCCCGAACACGCCCACCGCCAGGCAGGCCACGGTGACCGCGATCACCACCCGGGGGTAGCGGTCGAAGCGGGCGTATTTCCAGACCGTCTCCACCCAGGTGGTGCGGGCGCGGAAGCGCTTCGGCCGCGGCATCAGGCACAGCAGCGAGGCCGTGAAGATCAGCGCCGGCGCGATCGCCAGCAGCCAGGCACCGCAGATGATGCCCAGCGCCTGCAGCGAGGGCACGCCGATCATGACGAGGACGAAGAAGCCGCCCGCCGCCGCCACGATCGCCGTCAGGCTGGGCACGAAGACCTGGGCCAGGCCGCCGACCACCGCGTCGCCCATGGCGACACCGGGCTGGAGCCGCTCGAACACCCGCGACATGAACTGCACGCAGTGCGACAGCACGATGGCGAAGACGAAGACCGGCAGGATGATCAGCAGCGGATCGAGATTATAGCCGACCAGCGCCATGGCGCCGGTGCCCCACAGCGTCCCCACCCCCGCGGTCAGCATCGGGATCAGCACGCCCATCCACGAGCGGAAGTAGACGTAGAGGATGAGACCGGAGAAGACCAGGGAGATCGCGACCAGCAGCAAGGTGGCGCCCAGGTCGTTGTAGATGGTGCCGAGCAGGATCGGCCGCCCGACCATATGGACCTTGATGCCGTTGGCCGCTTCCTGCGCCCCCAGCCCCTCGATGAAGGTGACCAGGGTGGCGTAATCGGTCTCGTCCTTGAAGTCGGCGATGATCATCCCCGCCTTCTCGTCGTTCGAGACCAGCAGGCCGCGGTACTGCGCCTTCACCGCCGCCTGGAAGTTGGCCCATTCTGTTTCCGTGCGCGGCAGGTCCGGCCAGGCGATGGCATTGATGTCGATCCGCCCGGCCGAGCCCACGATCGCCTTGGTCTTCCGCAGGGTCAGCGCCTGCACCAGGTGGCGCTGCACCGAGGGGTGGAAGAAGATCTCGTCCGCCACCCGCTTGTAGGCGGTCATGAACTTCTCGTTGTAGACCGTGCCCTCGGTGTTCTCGACCATGATCAGGGTCGTGTTCGCCCCCCCGAACTGCGCCCCGAACTTCGCCATCAGCTCCACGTTCGGGTGATGCACCGGCAGCATCGCCTCCAGCACCACCTTCAGCGACAGCTGCGAAAACGACATGTAGCCCAGAAACGCCGTCACCAGCACCATCGAGCCCGCGATCAACGCCGAACGACGGCGCACAAAACCGGCTATCCTCGTCGCAATCATTGCGGCACCCGATCGGTTTCAGTGAGGGATTGGATGGCGAACGGCCCGGTGGCCGCCGGCAGGAACGGCCCTTCCGGCCGGTCGGCGCGCAGCACGACCCCGCCCTGGCCGACGGCGACCGCCTGCCCGCCCCGGCCGATGGCGACGCCGCCGATCCAGGCATAGCCGAGCGGAAATTCGGGCGCGACCGCCGCCGGGGCCAGCTTGGCGCCCGTCACCGTGAACAGCACGCCGTTGCCGCCGACCAGGCCGGTCCCCCCGTCCGCCGAGAGGGCGACGGCAAGGAGATGCTGCACGCCCCCGGTCTCGACCGGCGAGACTTGCCAGGTTCCGGCACCGTCGAGGCCGAGGGACAGCAGGGTGCCGTTGAGGCCGACCGCATAGCCCCGGTCCTTGACGATGGCGAGATCGAGCAGGGTGGGATAGACCTGTTCGGTGATCACCCGCCAGGTCGCGCCCGCATCCTCGGTCGCGGCGATCACGCCGAATTCGCCGGCCGCGACCGCGCGCCGCGCGTCCAGCGCCACCACGGCACCGAGACGGGGCAGGTCGCGGCCCTTGTAATCCGACAGGGCCTGGGTGGCCCAGCTGCGGCCGCCGTCGGCGGTGTGCAGGATCACGCCGTTGTGGCCGACGGCCCAGCCGCTGGCGTCGTCGGCGAAATCGATGGCGCGGAGATAGAGCCCCTCTTCCCGGTGGACCGTCTGCCAGCGCCGGCCGCCGTCGTCGGACGCCAGGATCCGGCCGCGGTGGCTGACCGCGAAAGCCCGGCCGCCGTCGAGCCATGTCACCCGGCGCAGCAGATCGGCGGTGCCGCTCTCCCCGGCGGTCCAGGCCTGGCCGCCGTCGGCCGAGAGCTTGACCGCACCGTGATAGCCGGTGGCGATGGCCGCACCATCCGCCGCCAGCGCGATGCCGAACAGATTGTCGGGATAGTCCCGCACCGGCGCCGGCCCGGCATGGGCCGGCACGGCCAGGGCGCAGGCCAGAACCGCCGGCCCCCACCATCGGGGGGCTCGTCGCGAGGCCTTGGACAAAAATAGGCTGATGCGGGCAAGCCCAAGGCTTTCCGCCAACGTTATGCCGGGTCGCATACCGCTTGTACCCCCCTTTATACGTGACGCCTTTGGGCGCCTGTGTTCTTGAACCGATCGGCCGGTTAATCCATTATGGATTGTAGGGACCATCGGTTGGGTATCATCAGTCTGTACCGGCCGACGACCGGTCCGCCGGTTTCGACTGATCTTCCCCGTGTCTTTGTGGGAATTAGTTTATCGGCCGACCGTTCATTCAGAAGCCGCCAGAATTAGAAAAGACATATTCCAACGGAGAATGAATGAAGCGGGGAGACTTCCCCCAACGTCTCGCCATCACCCCGCCCCCTGCGCAGTAGCCGATCCCCCGATCGCTGCTGCCCCGATCGTTGCTACCCCGATCGCACTACAATGAGAAAAGAGAAAAATGGCTCGCCCGCGCTCAGAAAATTACGACGAGAAAAGACAGAGCATACTCGAAGAGTCTGCGCACCTGATCGCATCGGTCGGGTTTGACAAGACGTCGATTGCCATGATCGCAAAGCAATGCGGTATCAGCAAGGCGTTGATCTATCACTATTACAGCGAGAAGGCCGAGATCCTTTACGACCTTTTGCATCAGCACGTCGATGGATTGAAAGTATTGGTCAAGGGTATCATGGACAGCGGCGACAGCGACGAGGGCAAATTCCTCCGGCTCGTCGACTCCCTGATGAAGACCTATGTCCGCAATCGGGAGAAGCACATCATCCTGATGCGGGAAACCAATGCGCTGAACGGGGAGCAGCAGCAATCGCTGCGCAAGGCCCAGAGCGACATGGTCCACGACATGGCGACCCTGGTCTCGCGACTGCACCGTACCGAAGCGCTGCATCACCCGAAGCTCAGCACCGCCGTCGGCCTGATCCTGCTGGGCAGCTTGAACTGGACCTATACCTGGTTCGGCGAAGACGGCCCCATGACCTCGGGCCAGTTCGCCGCCCTGGTGAGCGAGATCTTCCTGAACGGCGTGCGCAGCCCCGGCCTTGACCGGCTCGCGGATCTTCCGCCGTCCGCCTGACCGGTGCCGTTGAATTCATTGACCGATCGGACATATAATTAACCCCGAGGCATCAACCGGGGGAAATCAATGTCCGAACACCATGTCGTCACTGAGATGCCGCAACCGGGTGTCAGGCTGATTCGCCTGAACCGGCCCGAGCGGCGCAACGCCCTGTCGACTGCTGTGCTCGCCGCCGTCGCGGCGGCGCTGACGGCGGCGGACCAGGACGGCGACATCCGCTGCCTCGTGCTGACCGGCGGCCCCGAGGTCTTCGCCGCCGGCGCCGATATCGACGAACTGGCGGAGAAGGATGCCCGCGGCGGGCTCGATGATGCGCGGGTCCGCCACTGGACCGCCATCCGCGGCATCCGCAAGCCGATCGTCGCCGCGGTCAACGGCTGGTGCCTGGGCGCGGGCAATGAATTGCTGATGTGCTGCGATTTGGCGGTGGCGGGGCGCGACGCCCGCTTCGGGCAGCCCGAACTGAACCTCGGCATCATCCCGGGCGCCGGCGGCACTTCCCTTCTGCCGCGCTTGATCGGCCGGGCGCGGGCCATGCGCCTCGTCCTTCTCGGCGATGCGCTCGATGCCGAGGAGGCGAAGGCCGCGGGCCTGATCACCGATGTGGTCGAGCCGGACGAGGTCCTGCCCGCGGCCCTGGCCCTGGCCCGGCGGCTGGCCGATCGCGCACCCCTGGCCATCGCCGAGGCCAAGCTCAGCATCAATGCCGCCCTGGAGACGCCCCTGACCCTGCACCATGTCCTGGAACGCCAGGCCTTTTCCATCACCCTCGGCAGCGCGGACAAGCGGGAGGGCGTCGCCGCCTTCCGCGAGAAGCGCGCGGCCCAATGGCAGGGGCGATAGGCCGGCGCTCCTCAGGCCGGCAGGCTTTCATAGACGCCGAGGGTCGCCAGCGTGCCGCCGTCGACCGGGATGTCGATGCCGGTGACGGCCGAGGCGGCGTCGGAGGCGAGGAAGGCCACGGCGGCCGCCACCTCGCCGATCTCGACCAGCCGGCGCATGGGCACGCGGGCGAAGCGATGCAGCATGTAGTCCAGCTGTTCGGGGCTGAGGAAGTCCTCGACCATCCTGGTGCGCACCCAGCCGGGGCTGACCGTGTTCACCCGGATGCCGAAGGGGGCGAGCGCGGTCGCCGCATCCCGGGTCAGGCCGACGATCCCGGCCTTGGAGGCGACATAGGACGCCTGGGGCCCGTCGTAGCCTTGAGCGTCGATCGAGGCGATGTTGACGATGGCACCGCCGCCATGCGCCTTCATCCGCCGGGCGGCGCGCTGCATGACCAGGAAGGTGCCGGTCAGGTTGGTGCCGATCACCCGGTCCCAGCTTTCCATCGTGATGTCGAGGAAATGCGCGTCCTCGACGATCCCGGCATTGTTCACCGCGATGTCGAGCCGGCCGTGGGCGCCATAGGCGGCATCGAGCACCGCTTCCACCGAGGCGGGATCGGACACGGTGCCCGCCACAGCGAGGGCGCTGCCGCCGGCCTGCACGATCTCTTCCGCCAGGGTGTTCACCTCGCCCGGCGTGCGGCTGACCAGCACCAGGCGGGCACCGAGGTTCGCCAGGTGGCTGGCGATGCCCCGGCCGATCCCCCGGCCGGCCCCGGTGACCAGCGCGACCTTGCCGTTCAGCATGTCACGCGCCCTTGCCTTTGCCGGAGAGGCGTTGGCGAAGGGCACTGAGCGCCTCCTCGATCTCGTGCCCGCCCATGAAGCCGTCGGGCCGGAAGCACATGACGCCGACGATGACGACCCCGAGCATCAGCCCCGACAGACCCAGCATTTCCGGCAATTGCACGCCGAAGATCACCAGCCCGCCCTCGACCACGCGGATGAGTTCGAGCAGCACGGTCAGGAGCGCCACCCCGACCATGGCCCCGGTCACCGAGCGCATGCCGCCGACGATGGCCATGGCCAGGGTCAGGAAGGCGGTGTGGAAATAGAAGGCGCGGGCGTTGATCGTGCCGGCATAAAGCGCATAGAGCGCGCCTGCGCAGCCGACCACCGCCGAGCCCAGCACCCAGGCGACAAGGCGCAGCCGCTTCACGTCGACGCCCATGGCTTCCGCCGCCAGGGGATCGGTGGCGCTGGCGCGCAGCTGCACCCCGGCGCGCGAGCCCTTGAACATCCTGGCGACCACCAGCACCGCCATGGTGGCGACGATGATGAGACCGAGGCCGACCACCTTCGGAATGCCGAAGAACGCCTGGGCACCGCGGAAGAGATCGGTCCAGGTGACCAGGATGCCCTGCACGATCACCAGGATCGAGATGGTGAGGATGGTTGCGGCGATGCCGGCCAGGCGCACCAGGACGAGGCCGGTGACGAGGCCGACCAGCGTGGTCAGGCCGATCGAGAAGACGAAGGCGTAAAGCGCCCCGACCTCGACCCCGGCAAGGCCGAAGGGCGCGTTCGGGATCATGCTGGCCTTGATCATGACCGGCGTCGCGAAGATCGCGGTGAAATAGGCGCCCAGGGCCATGAAGCCGGCATGGCCGATGTTCACCACATTGGCGTTGCCCATGAAGATCTGGAGGCCGACCACCGCGATCAGGTTGATGAAGGCGGTCGCGGTCAGGCGCACGATGAAGGGACTGCCGAAGGCCATGACCACGAGGCCGATGGCCGCCGCCAGCACCGCGAGATAGAAGGAACCGCGCAGGTTCGCCAGAAACCGCGGGTCGAGACCGGCGCCCTCGCGCCGGCCGGTGGCAAAGGCGATGGTATTCATGCGGTCTTGTCTCCCAGTTCGACCCGGCGGCCGAGAATGCCCTGCGGCCGGAACACGAGGATGGCGCCGACGATCAGGAACACCGAGGCATCGCGCAGACCCGCCAGCCGGTCCGGCAGGGCGACGATGAGCGCGACCTCGACGAAGCCGAGCAGCAGGCCCCCGACCACCGCCCCCGGCAGGCTGCCGAAACCGCCGAGCACGCAGGCGACGAAGGCCTTGAGCACCGGCAACAGCCCCATGAAGGGATCGATGGCGCCGCGGCGCGCGATGAAGAAGATCGCCGCGATCGAGGCGAGCAGGCCCGAAATGGCGAAGGCGGTGGCGATCACCCGGTTGGCCCGCATGCCCATCAGCCGCACCGTGGTGAAATCCAGCGCCGCCGCCCGCATGGCGAGGCCGATCCGCGTCCCCCTCAGGAACCAGACGAGACCGACGATGGCGACGCTGGTCACCCCGACCTCGAGGAATTGCAGGATGGTGAAATTGAAATCGCCGATCGGCACCGGCTCGTTCAGCACCGACAGTGCCGGCACCGCCTTCGGCCGCGGCGAGACCATCAGCAGGAACAGGTTCTGCAGGATGATGCCGACGCCGAAGGCGGTCAGCAGCCCGGTGGTGGGTGGCGCGTTCCGCACCGAGCGGAAAGCCACCCGTTCCAGAACCAGCGCCACCAGCACCACGGTGGCGACGGCGAAGAGCACCAGGAGCCAGGGGTTGTCCATCCCCATGGCGGCCATGGCGAACATGGCATAGCCGGCGACGCCGATGAATTCGCCATGGGCGAAATTGACCAGGCCCATGACGCTGAAGACGATGGCGAGGCCGAGCGCCAGCAGCGAATATTGCGCCCCGATGCTGAAGCCGTTCAGGGCCTGTTCGATCAGATAGTCCATCGCGGTCTCCCCGGGATCAGGCGACGAGTTCGCCGATATAGGCCTGCATCAGCGCGCCCTTGTCCTGCAGGCGCGCGGCCGGCCCGGCATAGCGCAACTCGCCGGTGCTGAGGACATAGGCGCGGTCGGCGAAGCGCAGCACCTCATGGGCGTTCTGCTCGACCAGGAGGATGGTGAGGTCGCGGTCGCGCAGGCTGCGGATCAGCCGGAAGATCTGGCCGACGATGCGCGGCGCAAGCCCGAGCGAGGGTTCGTCCAGCATCAGGAGCGCCGGCCGGGACATCAGCGCGCGGGCGATCGCCAGCATCTGCTGCTCGCCGCCGGACAGGCTGCCGCCGTTCTGGTCCCGCCGTTCGGCCAGGATCGGGAACAGGTCGAAGCACATCTCGATGTCGGCCTGCATCGCCGGGCCCTTCCGCCGGGTCGCGGCGCCGAGTTCGAGGTTTTCGAGCACGGTGAGATTGGAGAAGACCTTGCGCCCCTCGGGCGTCAGGGTCAGGCCCCGGCGCACGCGGTTCTCGGTGTCGAGCTTGCGCAGGTCCTCGCCCTTGAAACGGATGCTGCCGGCGGCCAGGGGCCGGAGCCCCATGGCGGCGGACAGCAGCGAAGTCTTGCCCGCCCCGTTCGGCCCGAGCAGGGCGACGATCTCGCCCCGCGCCACGGTCAGCGAGACGCCGCGCACGGCGCTGACCGGGCCGTAGTTGATGGCGACGCCGTCGAATTCCAGCATCGGCGTCACTTCTTGAAGTGCGGCACGTCGGCCGGCACAGTGGCCGAGACGAGATAGGTCTTGCCGTCCTTGAAGCCCATGACCGGCACTTCCTTCACCGGGTAATGCCAGGGGTTGTCGAAGGAGATGGTCGGCGCGGTGATGATCTCGAACGGGCCCTTGGTATAGATCGCGTCCAGCATGGCTTTCGGATCGGTCGAGCCCGCGGCCTTGGCCGCCCCGACCAGCAGCTTGATCACATCGCCGCCGAGGCCGAAGAAGGCGCCGTTGATCTCGTAACCGCGCTTGGCGCATTCGGCCTGGAAGCCGGCCAGGGCGCCGCCCGGCGTGGCGAAGCCGTGGGCGGCGAAGAAGACCTTGCCGTCGACATTGGCGGCGCCGCCCGCGACGCTGGCCAGGGTCACGTCGTCGAAACCGTCGGAGCCGAGCACCATGGTGTCGAGCCCCGCCGCGCGCAGCTGGCGGATGAGCACGCCGACATCCGGGTTGATCGACGAGATGTGGACCGCGTCCGGCACCGGGTTCATGGTCTTCAGCTTCGAGATGAAGGGCGACCAGTCGGTGATGCCGAAGCCGGGATATTCGATGGTGCCGGTGACCTTGCCGCCCAGCTTCTCGAACACGTCGCCGAACCAGCCGGGCAGGGCCCGGGTCCAGGTCCCCGCCGCATCGGAGACGAAGAGCACCGCGGTGCGCGCCCCCTGGTCGTAGGCGACCTTGGCCGTGGCCGCGGCATTGAAGGGATCGGGAACCGCCGTCGTCACGAAATTCCCGAGCCCGGTCGCGAACATCTCGACCTGGGTGTTCATGGCCGAGAAGGTGATCGCATTGTAACCTTCGGCGAGCTGGGCGATGGGGATCAGGCTGTCGGAGGCGGGCGTGCCGGACACCGCGACGGCGCCGTCGTCCAGCATCTGCTGGGCCAGCGCGATCGCCAGCTGCGGCTCGCTCTTGCTGTCCTTCACGGTCAGCTCGATCTTGAACTCGCCCGCCTCGTTGACCAGTTCCGCCATGCAGCGCAGGCCGTGGGCGGCGGTATAGGGCGCCCAATCGCCCGAGATCGATTCCGGCGCCCCGATCTTGATCGTTTCCGCCGCCGACGCCGGCAGGGCGAGACCGGCGAGGCAAAGGCCGAGCCACATCGTGCAGTCATTACGCTTCATCGCTACGCTCCTGTTGGTCCGGGGGGTGGGCTCAGGCCGTTTCGTCATCGCCGCCGCCGCCGATGTAGACTTCGATCACGCGGGGGTCTTCCAGCACCGCCTCGGGCGTGCCGATGGTCAGGATCTCGCCCATGTGCAGCACGGCGACCCGCTCGCACACCCGGCGGATGAAGCGCAGGTCGTGCTCGATCACCAGCACGCCGCAGCCGAAGTCCTCGCGGATCTGCTGGATGAGGTCGACCAATTGTTCGGATTCGACGTCGTTCATGCCCGCCGCCGGCTCGTCGAGCAGCAGGTAGTCGGGCGCCAGCGCCAGCGCGCGGGCGATCTCCAGGCGCCGCTGCAAGCCGTAGGGCAGCGTCGTCGCCAGGCGCCCGGCCAGCGCCGACAGGCCCATGCGCGACAGCAGGGCGTCGATTTCGTGCAGTTCGTTCGTCTCGCGGTGGCGGGCGGCCGTGGTCTCTGCCACTTCCACATTCTGGCGCACGGTCAGATGGGCGAACAGGCGGATGTTCTGGAAGGTGCGGCCGACGCCGGCCCGGGCGCATTGCGGCACCCCGAGGCCGGCAAGCGAACGGCCGTTCATGGTAACCGATCCCGTGTCGGGGCGCAGCGTGCCGGTGATCAGGTTGATCAGCGTGCTCTTGCCGGCGCCGTTCGGGCCGATGAGGCCGAGGATCTCGCCGGCGGCGCAGCGCAGCGTAACCCCGCGCACGGCATAGACGCCGCCGAAGCGCTTCGACAGGCCGACGATGTCGAGGCAGCGGGCGGGCGCCGCCTCGGCCCCGGGCGCATTCCGCACCGGTATCGGGCCCGGCACCGGGTCGGCGGCGATCGGCATGGCATTCATCGGACGGCTTCCCCTTCCCTCGCTGGTCGACGCCTGAAGCGTGAAGCCCGGGGGAGGGAGGCCGCAATCCACCTTCCGGTGGAAGCGGCGCCGGGAGCGCCGGCCCGGCCTGTAATTCACTTAATTACAAACGGAAACGCGCCCCTGCCTGATTTTTCGGCAGGCCCGACCGCTCAGGCCAATTTCATCTGGGCGAGAAAGGCGATGATCGCCGCCCGATTCTCAACGCCCAGCTTGTTCAGGATATTGATGACATAGGTTTTCACGGTGGCGACGCCGATGCCCATGATCTGGGCAACAGCCAGATTCGATGCCCCGTTCTTGAGCAGATCCACCACCTGGATCTCGCGCGGGGTGAGGCCGAAGCGGCTGGCCAGCATCATGTCCTGGCGGGCGCGCCGCACCCGCGGGTGCAGTTTCAAGGTGAACTCCAGATAGTCCCGCATCGCGCCCCAGTTGAAGAAACGGTCGGCGAAACTGTCCTCCGCCGGGCCGTTCAGGACCGCGAGCAGGGCGAAGGCGTCACCGTCGAGGCGGAAGATGAAATCCACTTCGTCGTGGATGCCGTAGCGTTGCAGGAACTGGTCGTGCATCCGGTTGCTGGCCTCCGGCCGGCAGGTCCGCTCGGTGGCCAGGAAGGCAACGTCGCGCGTGCCGCCCACGATCTCGTAAACGTTAAGCGGATCATGAACATAACGGCCGTCGAGATAATCGTCCATCATGCAGGGCGGAATGCCGGTGGTCTGGTATTGGGCGATGCGCTGGTTGGGGTCGAGCCAGCAGAAGATCGTCGCCGGGGCATGCAGGGACGAGGCGGCGAAGCGCAGGGTCTCGTCGATCATCGCGGTAGACAGGCAATCCTCGACCATCTGCATGGGACAAGTTCCTTCACCAATACGCCGGCACCGAAATCCTTGCGCCCGGCCCTGGGGCCCGGCCCGCGTCTCCCCCTGTCTTTCCCCCCCTGTCTTTCACCGTGCTTGTTGCAAACTGGACCAGTTGGAAAATGCAATCCATGTGCCAAATCATCGTCACATCCGATCACCGGCCATAAAAAACCCGGCCTCGGAGACCGAGGCCGGGCAGGCCGAAGGGCGGCGGGGCGGATCCTTCAGGTCAGGCTTGCACTGTCGTCGAGGGCCATCTCGAATTCGGGCAGGGTCATGCCGCCGTCGACCGCGAGCGCGTGTCCGGTGACATAGGACGCCTCGTCGCTGGCCAGGAAGAGGACGCCGTTGGCGACCTCGTCCACCGTGCCGAAGCGTTTGGGCGGCAGGGCGGCGGTGATGCGGTCGAGAAAGGCTTCGGGCAGTTCCGCCAGGCCCTCGGTCATGATCGCGCCCGGGATCACCGCATTCACCGTGATGCCGTAGCGGGCGCATTCGATCGCCGCCGTGCGCATGAAGCCCAATTGCCCCGCCTTGGAGGCACCGTAATGGGCCCAGCCGGGATAGCCGGTACTGGGCCCCGTGGTCGACGAGGTGATGATGATCCGCCCCCGGCCCCGCCCCTTCATGGCGCCGATGGCGGCGGCGGTGGAGAGAAAGGTGCTGCGCAGGTTGGTGGCGATGACATGGTCGAAATCCTCGACCGTCATCTCCTCGATCCGGGCTGCCGGATAGATCCCGGCATTGGCGCAGAGCACGTCGAGGCCGTCGTAAAGCTCCACCGCCGCCTCCACCATCGCCTTGTTGCCCTCTGGTGTCGAGACGTCGGCGGCGAAGCCCGCCGCGGTGCCGCCGGCGGCGGCGACCTCGGCCGCCACCGCCCCGGCCTCCGCCCCGTTGCGCGACACCACCAGCACCCGGGCCCCGGCGGCGCCGAAGCCCCGCACGATGCCCCGGCCGATCCCCTTGGTGCCGCCGGTGACGATCACGCTCTTGCCGCGGAGAGACGCCAGCATCGCCGCCTCCCGCTCAGGCCGCGACCGCGGTCGCGGTGATTTCCAGCAATTGGTCCGGGTGCACGAAGGCGCGCACCTCGACCGTGGTCGAGGACGGCCGGTGCTCGCCGACCCAGGGCCCCAGGATGCCCGGCATCACTTCCATGAAGGCCTTGATGTCGGTCGTGTAGAAGGTCCAGGTCGCGAGCTTGCTGCGGTCGAGCCCGTCCGCCTTCAGGCAGGCGTCGATCACGTCGAGGATATAGTTGAACTGGGCGGTCATGTCGTCCTTGCCCACCAGTTCGAGGCTGTCCAGCGTGCCCTTCAGGGGGGCGACGCCGGCATAATAATAAGTGTCGCCGGCCTTCACCGACTGGCGGAAGGCGAAGGCGTCGAAGATATCGGCGCCGAGATAGCCGACATCGGGATTGGTGCGGATGATCATGGCGTTTCCCCGGGCTCAGGCGGCGGTGCTATCGCGGAAGAGCTTGTCCGCGTCCATCGCCTCGGACGCCTTCCTCTTGATGATGTCGGTATTCAGCACCCGGCGCTCCTGCGGCGGGTGCAGCACGGTCATCGGGTCCTCGAAATCGCCGACGTAACCCATGGCGAAACAGCCCATCTGGTAGCCCATGACCTTCAGCAGGTCCTCGGGCAGGGTGCGGGCGATCTCGAGCGGCGTCGTTAGATACTGGTTCTCCTCCTGGCGCACCCAGCCGACGGCATAGGTGATGTTGATCGCCTGGCGGAGGCGGTCGGACTTGTTCTCGCCCGCGCCGTGATAGACCTTGCCGGTATAGAACAGGGCGGAGCCCCGGGTCATTTCCGCCGGGATACTGTCCTCGATCGCATATTCCCGGTCGTCGAGCAGGTGGCTGCCCGGCACCACGCGGGTGGCGCCCATGTCCTCGGTGTAATCGGTCATGGCCCAGAGCAGGTTGCACTGGACCTCGTAGTCCCTGGGGAAGGGGAAGAAGTCCCAGGCCACCTGGTCGCGGTGGATCGGCTGCGCCTTGGAACCGGGGAAGACACTGATGATCTGGGTCAGGTGCAATTGGAAGGTGGTCGCCTTTTCCAGGAACTTGCCGGCGGTGCCGATCGCGGTCGGGTTCATGATCAGTTCGCGGGCGGCGGGCGAGCGGGCGATCATGGCGCCGGTGCGCTTGGTCAGCTTGCCGACGAAACCGTCGTCGCCGTAGAGCGAATGATCGACATAGGGGCCCATTTCCGCATCGATCCGGTCCATCAATTCGGCCGGCACCAGATCGTCGACGATGCAGTAGCCGTGCTCGCGCAGTGCGGCGGAGATTTCCTCGGGCGTTGCCGTGTTCGGCAGGTGGACAGCTTTCGGCGTCATGTTCCCTCTTCCTTCAGGCTGGGGCGATGGCGAAAGCCTCGGCCAGGGAGGGCGGCGGCGACAATCCACCTTCCGGTGGACCGGCGGCGTCACGGCTCGCGCAGGCCCTCGTCCAGGCCCTTCAGGATGGGGTCGAGGATGTAATCGATCAGGCGGCGGTCACCGACCAGGATCTCGGCGGTACCGGTCATGCCGGGGCGGAGCGGGTCGGCCCCGGGCAGGCCGCGCATCGTCTCGGTATCGACATCGATCAGGGCGCGGTAATAGGTCCCGGCGCCGGCCGGGGCATCGGGCCGGGTGACCGCATCGCTGGAGACCATGCGCAAGGTCCCGCGGGCGACGCCGTGGCGCTGGAACGGATAGGCGTCGAGCTTGATCCGCGCGCCGTCGCCGAGACGCAGACGGCCGACGTCGGCGGGATCGATCCAGACCTCGGCCTCGAGGGGGACCCCGGTCGGGACCAGGGTGAACAGCGGCTCCGCCGCCTGGATCACCGAGCCGACGGAACGATGGGCGATTTCAAGCACCACCGCATCCGCCGGCGCGGTCAGGGAGACCAGGGCGTTCCGCCGCTCGGCCTTGCTCAATTCCTCGACCACCGCGTCGAGTTCGCGGCGCGCGGCGGCCAGCGCCTCGCCCAATTGCTGGCGCTGGCCGGCCATATAGGCGTCGCGCTCGGCGGCGAGGCCCTCCTGCCGGAACAGCAGTTCCGCCACTTCGTTGACCGAGAGCGTCAACTGCCGCTCGATGGTCAGGCGCTCGGACTGGGCCTGAAGGCGGAGCAGCCGCGAGCCGTGCTGGTTTTCCGCCAGCTTCGCATACATGCGCTCGATTTCCTGCTGCACCGACAGGTGTTCGCGCAGCACCGTCTCGTCGCGGCGGCGGGTTTCGATCGCCGCCTTCAGCTGCGCTTCCTGGCCGTCGAAGGCGGCGATGCGGGCCAGCCGTTCCGCCTGCCAGCGGTCGTGGATCGCCTGTTCGATGGCGACGGCGCCGGTCGGATCGCCGCCCTCGGGCACGAAGGGGGTTTCCTGGAATTCCGCCGTCAGCCGGGCGAGACGCGCCTCGAGCGCCGCCTTCTGCCGGCTCAGGCGCTGGACGTCGGCGGCGGTGAAAGTGGCGTCCAAGGTCGCCAGCACCTGCCCGCGGCGGACCCGTTCCCCCGCCTCGACCGCGATATCGTGGACGATGGCGGTCTCCAGCGGCTGGACGACGATCAGCGGCGTCGTGGTCACGATGCGCCCCGTCGCCCCGACGACGACGTCGAGCCGGGCGACGAAACTCCACAGCAAAGTGACGAAGAGCAGGCCGATCAGCCCCCACCAGACGGCGATGAGCAGGCCGTGCGGCCCCTGGTGTTCGAGCCGCGCCGCCGGCGTGCCATAGGCGAGCGCGGGCGGCGGTTCGGGCGCCAGGGTCTCGAACGCCTGCACCAGGCGGTCGCGCAGCCGGACGGCGGCGGCGGCAAGGCGCGCGATCATGCCGATTGCCCCTGCCAGAGCTGGCGATAGATATCGCAGCGTTCAAGCAGGACGGCATGGCGGGCGACATCGACGATCCGCCCGTCGTCGATGACGACGATGAGGTCGGCATCCGCCAGGGTCGACAGCCGGTGCGAGACGATGAGCACGCTGCGCCCCTCCGCCATCCGGCGCATGTTGGCGCGCACGCTCGCCTCGCTTTCGGGATCGAGGGCGCTGGTCGCCTCGTCGAACAGCAGGATCGGCGGGGCGCGCAGCAGGGCGCGGGCGATGGCGATGCGCTGGCGCTGGCCGCCGGAAAGATTGCTGCCGCCCTCTTCCAGCACCGTGTCCAGCCCCTGGGGCAGGCGCTGGATGAAATCGGCGGCGCCGGCCAATTCGGCCGCGGCGATCACGTCCTCGACCGGGGCCTCGGGCCGGGTCATGGCGATATTGTCGCGGACCGTGCCCCGGAACAGGAAATTCTCCTGCAGCACGGTGCCGATGTTCTGGCGCAGATGCGCGAGGTCGATGGCGCGGACATCGACGCCGTCGATCCGCAGCACGCCTTCCTCGGCGGCATGAAAGCCCTGGATCAGCCGGGTCAGCGTGGTCTTGCCCGAGCCGGAGCGGCCGACGATGCCGACCACCGCCCCCGCCGGCAGGCTGAGGCTGACCCGGTCCAGGGCCGGCCGCAGCACGCCCGGATAGCGGAAGGTGACGGCATCGAATTCGATATGGCCGCGCATCGGCGGCCGCGCCCCGGACTGCCCCGCGCGCCGTTCGGGCGGGGCATTCATCACCTCGCCCAGCATGCGGACGGACAGCAGGGTCTCCTGGAATTCGCTGATCAGCCCCGTCAGCTGCGACAGCGGGCCGAGAACCCGGCCCGCCAGCATCTGGAAGGCGACCAGGGCGCCGACCGACATGCCCCCGTCGAAGACCAGCAGGGCGCCGATGGCGATGATCGCCACCTGCATCAGTTTCTCGATCAGCCCGGTGCCGACCCCGACCGAGGCCGAAAGACTGGCCACGCCGCGGCGCAAGGCCGCAGTCTCGGCCGAGAGATCGGACCAGTCGCGGGCAAGGCGCGGCTCCAGCGCCAAAGCCTTGGCCGTGGCCATGCCGCCGATGGTTTCGACCAGCAGGGCCTGGCGGCGCCCGTCCGCGGCATAAAGGCGGGACAGCCGCGCCCGGAACACCGGCATGACCAGGAACAGCACGAGGCCGATCGCCGCCGCGAAGCCGAGCACCACCAGCGTCAGCCAGAAGCTGTAGAGGAACAGCAAGGGCAGCAGCACCACGAGCACGGTGACGTCGATCAGCGTGGCGAACAGGCGGCCGGTCAGGAATTCGCGGATCTTCTCGGCCTGGGCGAGATGCTTGACCAGGATCCCGGTCGGCAGGCGGTCGAAGAAGGTCAGGGGCAGGCCGACCAGGTGGCCGAACAGTTTCAGGCTCAGCCGAAGGTCGATCCGGGTCGTCGCATGGATCAGCAATTGCCGGCGGATGAAGGTGAAGAAGGCTTCGAACAGCAGGGCGCCGACGACGCCGATGGTCAGCACCGCCAGGGTCGAGGACACGGCGTGGACCAGGACTTTGTCGATGATGAGCTGGAAATAGACCGGCACCGCCAGCCCCAGAAGGTGCAGCAGCAGGGCCGCCATCGCCACCTGGGTCAGCAGGGCGCGCTCGCGCAGGATCGCCGGCAGGAACCAGGACAGGCCGAAGCCCGCCTCCGCCTCGTCCGTCGCCGCCCCGGGGCGCAGCAGCAGCAGGGTGCCGCCGTAATGATCGGCGAAGGACGCGCCCTCGATCACCAGGGGCGCGCCGGTGGTGGCCAGGGGATCGATGATGGTGACGCGGCCGTCCGCCCGGCAGCGCAACAGGACCACCGCCTGCCCGTTCGCCAGGAAGGCGAGGCAGGGAAAGCCCGCCGCCCAGGCGCCGAGGTCGGCGGCGGCGACCGCGCGGATTTCCGCCTCGAAGCCGACGCCGGCGGCCGCCGCCGCCATGGCCTCGGGCGTGCCCGCGGTGCGGTCGCCGGTGACAGCATGAAGGATGCCCTCGGCATCGAGGTCGCGCCGGTGATGGCGCGCGACGACGGCCAGCGCCCGCCAGGCGCTGTGCGGCGGTTCAATGCGCATGCCTGGCGCCCCCGGCCGGCGGCGCCTTTTTACGTGCCGTCATCCCGTTCAGGCCATCAGGGCGCCGCGCGTGGTCCAATCGGCGAACTGGGTGCCCAATTGCGTGGTCAGCTGGCGCTCGGTGCCGGCCATGGTCCAGGTGTCGACCTGGGCGTTGATGGCATTGTGCCAGAGCAGGTCGTCGCGGCCGTCGCCCGAATAGTCATCGACGCCGACGATGCGCCACTTCGCCCCCCGGCTGGCGTAATCGGCGCTGGCCACCGCCGTGCCCCGGTCCAGCAGCACCACCGAGAAACTGCCATCCGCCTTGCCGGCGACGATGTCGGCCATGCCGTCGCCGTTGAAATCGCCGGTCGCCAGCACCGTCTGGCCCGCGCCCAGCGCCTCGACGGCGGTGTCCGAGACCACGGTGCGGCCGTTCATCCGCCACAGGTGATGGCTGCTGTTCGCCTTGTCCTGCCACAGCAGGTCGTCGGTGCCATCGCCGTCGAAATCGCCGACGCCGACGATCTGCCAGCCGGCCGGGGCCTGTTTCGACAGGCTGGCCGAAGCGGCATCGCCGCTGCCCTTGTCCTGCCAGGCGTGGACCGTGCCGTCGGCGCCGCGCCACAGGATGTTCTCGGTGCCGTCGCCGTCGATATCGGCCAGGGCCAGGGCCTGAAGGCCGCTGGCATTGCCCAGATTGCGGGCGGCGGCGAAACTGCCGCCGGTTTCGCCGGTGCGCACGCTGACCTTGCCCGTGCCGTCGCGGAACAGCAGGTCGGCGAGGCCGTCGCCGTCGATGTCGCCGAAGGCGAGCGGGGTGGGCGTGCCCTTGCCGCCGTCGCTGACCGCGGTCTTGGCGACCTTGCCGTCCGCCTCGGACCAGAGCTGGATCTTGTTGCCGGAACCGGTCCAGACGATTTCCGCCTTGCCGTCGCCGGTCAGATCGGTGGCCGGCACCGCGATCTCGGGCTCGGTGTCGCCGCCGACGTAATCGATCAGCAGCCGGGGCGCGCCATCGCCGGTGGCGGCGAAGCCCCAGGCATCCTCGCCGTCGAGGTGATAGCGCTCCATCCCCCATTGGCCGGAGGATTGCGGCGCGGTCAGGACCCAGCCGTTGTTGCCTTCCCCGCCCTCGACCCAGGCCCGCACGCTTTGGGTCACGTCGACATAGACCTTGTTGCCGACGGTGCGGCCCGGCGCCGCCGTGCCGTCCCAGTCGACCAGGAAGCCGTAAGGATAGTCGCCGACATAGGGGCTGTCGTCGGTGACCGGGATCACCCCCTGGTCGACCGCCGCCTGGCCGTCGAAATAGCGCCAGTCGGGGGCCACGGCGACGGCCTCGTCGCCGGGCTGCACGCCGTCGCCGCCGAAGCCGGCCCAGGTGGCGCCGGCGCCCCAGCCCTGCGCCATGCGGTAGAGATGGGCGCCGTCGCCGCCGTCCGTGGTCTCGAAGACGAGGACGGCGGACAGAATGCGGGCGTCCGCCGGCAGGCGGTCGATCTCGCCGAAGCGCAGCAGGACCTGGGATTCGCTGTTGGCCGCGGGATCGCGGAAGACGGTGGCGCCGTCGGTCAGGGTGGCGGCGCCGTTGCTGGACAGTTCCACCACCTCGGCATCGCCGAGCACGAGCGTCCGGCTGTCCGGGCGGGCGAAGCTGGTGAAGCGGGTCGGATCGTCGAAATCGATGTTCTCGAAGGCGAAGCGGCTGTTCTCGTCCATCTCTTCCGGATTGCCGGGAACGGCGGAGAGGGTGCGATAGGCGATGATGTCGTTGCCGTCGCGGAATTCGAACTCGATCTGCCGGAAATAGCCGTCACCGCCATAGGGGCGGAACTGATAGTCGGACAGGACTTCGATCACGGGCTGGCCGGCGCTGTTGATGCCGGTGCGGGTGATCTCGCCGGCATTGTCCTGGCCGGCGCCGATGCGGGAATAATGCCCGTTGTTGATCATGAAGACCTGGGGATTGTCCTTCACCAGGTAATCGAACAGGAACTGGCCGTTCTCCAGGTCGCGGCCGCCGATGTCGGGGCCGTAGTCCGTGATCGAGATGCCGTCGCCCTCGTCGGTGATGTTGGCGTGGGTCGAGATGATCGTGGGCATGCCCTTGTAGGTATCGATCACCTGCTGCGCCCACGGCAGCGACATCTTCAGGTTCTTCTTCTCGAGGGCGATGTGCAGGAACGTCTTGTCGCCCATCTGGATGAACTGATAGCTCGACATGCCGTTCGGCGAGGTGCCGCCGTACCATTCGGCGTCCTGCGCGCGGAAGCGGTCCTGGCCGAAGAATTCCAGGTAGTTCGGGCTGAACGCCTGAAGCGGGTCGGTATCGGTGACGGAGACCTGGGACTGGGCATAGAAGTCGTGGTTGCCCGGCAGCACGCTGTAGGCGACCTTGCCGTCGAGGATCGACATCGCCTCGTCCGCGATCTGATACTGCTTGACCGAGCGGGCGCTGTCGGCGACGTCACCGAGCTGGCTGACGAAAACGATGTTCTCGCTGTCGATATGATCGGCGATCCACTGGGTCTGGAGCTTGACCATGTCCGGGCTGCCCAGGGGCATCACCGCCAGCGGGCCGTTGGTGTAATATTGCGTGTCCGGCAGCAGGATGACGGAATATTTCCGCGCCGGATCGGTCAGCGGCTTTTCCGCCGGCGCCGGGACATAGGGCGTCCCCGCCAGATTGTCGGGAATGAAGTCGAGCACCGAGCCGAGATAGCCGGCATCGCCGCCGCCGAGCGGGCGGCCCAGGTAATAAATGTCGCCGAGCGGCGCCAGCAGGTTGCTCAGCTGGTGATTGAGGCTGTCGTGGCGCCCGCTGAGCCGCAGCACGTCGGAGGTGATGAAGCCGAGCACCGGCACCGCCGCCAGATAGTCGAGGCTGCTGAGCAGGTCGTCGAGCAGGCCGCCGGCGCCGAGCAGCCCGCTCGGCCGCAGGATCAGTTCGGGCGAGGGAAGCGGGATGATCTCGCTGCCGCGGGTGCCGACATCCTCGACGAAGGCAACGAAAGCATCGACGCCGGTCGGCGCCGGCACCGGCTGGGGCACGCGCGCCGAAGTCGCGGCGACCGCCTCCGTCGCCCGGGTGGCCGAGAGCGACGAGATCAGGTTCGAGGGCGAGAACAGCGAGCCGAGAGCAGAGATAAGCGACATGACGCACCAGACAGCAGCGGGTACAATGGCGGGACCATAGCCGCCGCCCGTGACAGTGCCTTGACACTGCTTTGACAGACGACCAGAAACCGTCGCCCGTCCGCGCAATTCGCAATTTGTTTACCGAACCGTCAACGAATTGAAACCGCCTCTGGGCAGGGTCCCCCGCAGGACATTTCTGCACCGGAGAGCCTTCATGCTCAGGACGTCCCTTCTTGCGGCCGCCGTCGTCGCGCTTGGTACCACCACCGCCTTCGCCCAGACCGACATCACCTGGTGGCACGGCATGGGCGGCCGGAACGGCGAGGTGATCAACGAACTGTCTCAGAAGTTCAACGATCAGCAGCAGGCCTGCCGCCTGACCCCGATCTCGAAAGGCACCTACGAGGAGGCGCTGGCCTCCGGCATCGCCGCCTTCCGCTCGGGCGAGCAGCCGGACATCCTGCAGGTGTTCGACGCCGGCGCCGCCACCATCATCGCCGCCAAGGGTGCCACCGTCGCCGCCGAAGACTTGCTGACGGCCGCGGGCAAGCCCTTCAACCGCGAGGATTTCATCCCCGGCGTCCGCAATTTCTTTGCCGATAGCAGCGGCAAGTTCATCGGCATGCCGTTCAATTCCTCGGCGCCGATCATGTATATCAACGTCGAGGCCTTCGAGAAGGCCAAGGTCGAGCCGCCGAAGACCTGGGAAGACTTCGAGGCGATCGCGCCGGCGCTGAAGGCGGCGGGTTACATCCCGCTGACCGCCTCGCAGTTGACCTGGCAGTTCGTCGAGAACTTCAAGTCGCGCAACAACCGGCAGTTCGCCACCAACAACAACGGCTACGACGCCGTCGCCGGCACCGAGATCATCCTGACCGACGACGCCACGGTGATGATGTTCGACAAGCTGAAGGCCTGGGCCGACCAGGGGCTCTATGCCTTCTACGGCGCCGGCTGGGCCGACAACCAGAAGCCGTTCGAAGAGGGCAAGGTGGCCATGTGGGTCGGCTCCTCGGGCAGCTTCGGCGGCCTGAAGAAGACCGCGGCCATGCCCTTCTCCGCCGTCTTCCTGCCCTATTGGGCCGGGCTCGGCCAGGGCACGCAGAGCTTCATCGGCGGCGCCGCGCTCTTCGCCATGGCGGGCAAGTCCAAGGAACAGAATGCCTGCACGGCCGAATTCTTCAGCTTCCTGACCTCGCCCGTGATCCAGAAGTTCTACCACCAGGCGACCGGCTATGTGCCGATCACCACCGCCGCCTACGAACTGGCCAAGGCCGAGGGCTATTACACCCAGACCCCGGTCGCCGAAGTGGGCGTGAAGCAGCTGATGCTGGCGGGCGGCGACTGGTCCAAGGGCTACCGCATGGGGTTCTATCCCCAGATCCGCTCGGTGATGGAACGCGAATTCAACCGCATCTTCTCCGGCCAGGTCTCGCCCAAGGATGCGCTCGCGATCATCCAGAAGGAAGCCAACGACCTGCTGGCGAAATTCGCCAGGACCGCGGGCTGACGCGCGACGAAACCCTGCGGGTCCCGGGGGCGGCCGTCCCCGGGACCCGTTCTCTCGAGGCCATCCGATGACGGCATCCCGATCCCGATCCCGCGCGCGCGCGGCCCCCGCCAAGGCGGTGCAGTTCGATCGCCCGCTGACACCCTGGCTGTTCCTCGCGCCGCAGCTGGCGATCGTGGCGATCTTCTTCTACTGGCCGTCGCTCCAGGCGGTGACCTCGTCCTTCTATCTCGAAGATCCCTTCGGCTTCGGCGCGAGCTTCGTCGGCCTCGACAATTACCGCGACGCGCTCGGCTCGGCGGAATATCTGCGGATCGCCGGCTTCACCGCGGTTTTCGCCCTGGTCGTCACCGCCCTGTCGCTCGGCCTCGGCCTGCTGCTCGCGGTGAAGGCGGACAGGGTGATCCGCGGCAGCGCCGCCTATAAGACCGTGCTGATCGCCGTCTATGCCATCGCGCCACCGGTCGTCGGCCTCATCGGCATGATGCTGTTCGACATGCACATCGGCCCCTTCACCGCGCTCGCCGCCCTGTTCGGCCACGAGATGAAGGTCGGCATCGATTACGGCGATACGGTGATCGCCCTCGTTACCGTCGCGGTCTGGAAGCAGATCCCCTATAATTTCATCTTCTTCCTGTCGGGCCTGCAATCGGTGCCGACCGCGGTGCGCGAGGCCGCCCTGATCGACGCCGCCTCGGGCTGGCGCCGCTTCCGCGACATCACCCTGCCCCTGCTGGCGCCGACCGCCTTCTTCCTTCTCGTCATCAACATCACCTACGCCCTGTTCGACACTTTCGGCATCATCGACGTGATGGTGAAGGACAAGCCGGCGAACAACCCGATCACCCTGGTCTACAAAGTCTATCTCGACGGCTTCAAGGGCAACGACATCGGCGGTTCCTCGGCCCAGTCGGTCATCCTGATGCTGGTGGTGGCGGCCCTGACCGTGGCCCAGTTCCGCCTGATCGAACGCCGCGTGCATTACGGGTGAGGCGATGCAGAAGCTCAAGCCCTTCGACCACCTGATCCTGATCCTGGGCGCCCTGTTCCTGGTAACGCCCGTGGTCATGGCCTTCATGTCCTCGACCCATTCGGCAGCCGAGATCCACATGCACGGCCTCTTCCTCAGCCCGGGCGCCGAGGGGCTCGCCACCTACGGCAAGGTGCTGACCCAGAAGGGCGGCTTCACCGGCGAGGTGACGGGGGCGCGGATGGTGATGAATTCGCTGATCCTCGGCCTCGGCTTCGCTGTCGGCAAGGTGGTGCTGTCGATGATGGCGGCCTATGCCCTGGTCTATTTCCGCAGCCGCTTCGCGACGCCGGTGTTCTGGCTGATCTTCACCACCCTGCTGCTGCCGCTCGAAGTGCGCATCATGCCGTCCTATCAGGTGATGAGTTCGCTGTCGGCGCTCAATACCTACTGGGGGCTGATCGTGCCCCTGCTGGCCTCGGCCACGGGGACCTTCTATTTCCGCCAGTTCTTCAAATCCGTGCCCGACGAATTGCTGGAAGCGGCGCGGATCGACGGCGCGGGGCCGGTGAAATTCTTCCTCGACATCCTGGTGCCCCTGTCGCGGCCGATGATGGCGGCGATCTTCGTCATCATGTTCGTCTATGGCTGGAACCAGTACCTCTGGCCGATGCTGATGACCACCGACGAGCATTTCTTCACCCTGATGCGCGGGATCAAGAGCATCCTCCAGGTCTGGGTCGGCAGCCAGATTCCCGATTACAACGAAGCCTTCGCCCTGGCGGTGCTGGCGATGGTGCCGCCGCTGCTGGTGGTCGTCGTCCTGCAAAGCCTGTTCATCAAGGGCCTGACCGAAAGCGACAAGTAATGGCCGAGATCTCCCTCCGGAACCTGGGCAAGACCTATGCCGGCGGCATTCAGGCCGTCGCGGACGTGAACCTGGCGGTGGCGGACGGCGAATTCGTCGTCCTGGTCGGGCCGTCGGGCTGCGGCAAGTCGACCTTGCTGCGCATGGTCGCGGGGCTGGAGGAGATCAGCGCCGGCGAGATCGCCATCGGCGGGCGCGTCGTGAACCGGCTGGAGCCGGCGGCCCGCGACATCGCCATGGTGTTCCAGAACTACGCGCTCTATCCCCATATGACGGTGCGCGAGAACATGGCCTACGGCCTGAAGAACCGGGGCTTTCCGCGCGACGAGATCGCCCGCCGGGTCGAGGCGGCGGCGCATCTGCTGGAACTCCAGCCCTATCTCGACCGCAAGCCCCGGGCACTGTCCGGCGGCCAGCGCCAGCGCGTCGCCATGGGCCGCGCCATCGTGCGCCAGCCCGCGGCCTTCCTGTTCGACGAGCCACTGTCCAACCTCGATGCCAAGCTCCGCGTCACCATGCGGGGCGAGATCCGGAAATTGCAGCGGCGCCTGGGCACGACCTCGCTCTACGTCACCCACGACCAGCTCGAGGCGATGACCCTGGCCGACCGGCTGGTGGTCCTGAAGGGCGGCCGGATCGAACAGGTCGGCAGCCCGCTCGACGTCTATCACCGCCCGGCCTCGACCTTCGTCGCCGGCTTCATCGGCGCCCCGGCCATGAACCTGCTCGCCGCCCGCATCGAGGCCGGCCGCCTGATCCTCGCCGGGGTCGAGATCGGCCGGGCCGACCGGCCGGACGGTGCCGTAACCCTGGGCGTCCGGGCCGAGGATATCGGCCTCGTCCCGCCGGGGCAGGGGGTGGCGATGACCTTGGACTATATCGAGGAACTGGGGGCGGGGCGCATCGTCCACGGCCTCGTCGACGGGCAGCCGCTCTGCCTCAGCCTGCCGGCGGACCGTGCCCTGCCCGCCGACCTGGCCGTCCGCGCCCGCGCCCGGGCCCTGCATCTGTTCGACGCCGCCGGCGGGGCGCGCCTGGCCGAAAGCGTGGCCGAGCCGGAACAGGTGCCGGCGTGATCTTCGCCGTCACCCCCGAACTGCCGGTCCCCGGGCAGGAAGCCCGCGCCCGCCTGCGCGACCTGCCGCGGACCGCCGCTGCCCATGACGCGGTGCTGCCGCATTATCCGGCGCTGGCCCTGGTCGAGACCGGCGGCACGGCCGGCGCGGCCGCCCTCGCCCTGCCGCTTCGGGTCGCGGCCTGGAACCTGGAACGCTGCCTGTTCCCGGCGGAGACGGCCGGCGCGCTGGCGGGCATCGACGTCGCGCTGCTGTCCGAGATGGACGACGGCATGGCGCGCAGCGGCCAGCGGCACCCGACGGCCGAGATCGCCCAGGCCCTCGGCATGGCCTATGCCTATGGCGTCGAATTCCTCGAGCTCGGCCTCGGCTCGCCGATCGAACAGGGCTTCTGCCGCGACGGCTTCAACAGCCGGGGCTTCCACGGCAATGCGCTTGCGGCGCGCAGCCCGCTGGTCCGGCCCTTCATGCTGCGCCTGCCGGGCCGGCGGCAATGGTTCATGGACGAGGAACAGCCGCGGCTGGGCGAGCGCATGGCGATCGGCGCCACCGTCGCCACTGCCGCCGGCCCCGTCGTCTTCGTCTCGACCCATCTCGAAAGCGCCTGCCCCGAGAGCCATCGGGCGGCCCAGATACAGGCCCTGATCGCGGCCCTGGACCTGCATTTCCCGGCCCTGCCGGTCCTGATCGGCGGCGATCTCAACACCGGCAACCACGCGGGCGGCAACTGGCGGGCGGAAAGCCTGTTCGGAATCGCGCGGGCGGCCGGCTTCTCGATCCACGGCGGCCCGGCCGAAGCGCCCACCACGCGGCCGAGCCTGATCACCCGCTTTCCCGAACGGGCCATGAAGCTGGACTGGTTCCTGGCCCGGCGCCTGCGCCTGGGCGCGACCACGATCCATCCCGCCCTCGACGCCCAAGGCCGGCCGCTGTCCGACCACGAACGCCTCGAAACCACCGTCGAAGCCCTGGAGATCCCCCCGCCGCCGGCCGGGTGAACCGCCGGGACGGTGCATGCTACATCGGAACTGTACTTTTAGCCAGGTCTGGCCCCCGCGGTCCGGCCGACTATAAGATCATGCCGGCCCGGCCTTGCTGGCGCCGGTGACCTGAGCCCCTGACCTTCCTCCAGATTTGGGCAGAGTCCGTCAATCATGGAGAGACGGACAATGCGCCCCTCGCGGTTCACTTGAGGACAGATCATCGGGATGCTGTAGGAGCAGGAGGCTGGTACAAGGACGGCGGACGTGTGCCGCAAGCACGGCATCTCGGCAGCGACCTTCTACAAGTTCAAGGCGAAGTTCGGTGGCATGAACGTGTCCGATGCCCGTCGCCTAAAGGCTCTGAAGGACGAGATAACCGCGCCAGAGCGACCATGACCAGGCGTCCGACGGGCCAGGGACAACGCCGTTGCGCGTGTAGTCGCCGGTCAGCGACGCCCGGGTCATGATCATCCGGCGGCCGGGATCCGCAGCCGGACGCGCGGCACCGATACCATTCGCGACCATGCGGGTAACGAAGGCTTCGCGGCCCGTGTTCCGATACAGACGGGCGAAGGCGCTGGTGACGACCCCCTTGAGGTTTCGCCACCCTGGTCGTGGCAGGCGGCCGAATTCGGCCAATGCGTCCATGACCTCTGCCGTATAGAGATCGACCACCAGCGTGCGACCGGCCTTGAGGCAGGCACGGTAGAGGGTGACGGCGCGATCGATGTTCTGCGCCAACCCCGCCGCCGCGCGGGCCCCAGAACGCCTTGTCGGCGGACATGATGTAGCCTCCCTTCCCGGGCTCGATATGCGCGGCAACCTGCCCCTTGCAGTAGATGTCGGCCTTGTCGCTGCGGATCTCCAGGGTCAGGCCGCGATCCCGCTGGACCACATCCAGAAGCGGGGCCAATGTGCCGGATTTCAGGGCATCCATGAACTGACGGCTCAGCAGACGGACCATCGGAGACTCCTGACAAGACCGTGACGAGCCTCACGCCGTCAAAGCCACTTGCCGGTGCGAGGCGTTTTTCACTGCTTTAGGTAGCAATTATTGCGACGGGTATGCCAGTCAATGACGAATGTCACTGATCGTCAGTATACCGTTCGTCGACAGGCGGATGACCTCTGCGGGTATGGATATCAAGGCCCGCCTCGCCCGAAACTTCCGACGCCTGCGCCAAACCAAGTGCTGGTCCCAGGAGCACTGTGCCTTCGAGGCTGGCCTCCACCGGACCTATGTCAGCGACCTCGAACGCGAAACCCCAGAATCGCAATCATCGACAAGTTCGCCCGGGCCCTCCAGGTGACGGCAGAGGCATTGCTGGACTGACGCTCAGGCGGCTCCGCGCGCCCAGATTGTTAATGATTGATAGATAAAACCCCTGCTATTATCGCGCGCATTGAAATGAGCGCTGTCACGTCTTGACGGGAAGCGGAGGGAGGGAAAAGCCGTGGCCTTTCGGTTCGTGCACACAGCGGACATTCACCTCGACTCGCCTCTCCGGTCGCTGGCGCTGCGGGATCCCACCGTTGCAGAACGGGTCGGTGTCGCCACCCGGGAGGCGTTTTCCCGAACCATCGATCTCTGCCTCGACGAAAGAGTCGACGCTTTTCTAATCGTCGGCGACCTCTATGATGGCAGTCAGGTCTCGATGAAGACCGCGCAATTCCTGGCGCAGCAACTGCGGCGGCTCGACGCCGCAGGGATCAGGACCTTTATCGTCCGGGGTAACCACGACGCTATCTCACGCATTACGCGGGAACTCGAACTGCCGAAGACGGTCACTGTCTTCGAGGGGCGGGCTTCCAGCCATGTGATCGAGACGGGCGGCTTGCCCGTCGTGATCCACGGCCTCAGCTTTTCCAAACCCCATGCGCCGGACAGCCTGCTCAGCCGCTTTCCCGCGGCGCAGCCGGGCGCCGTCAACATCGGCATGTTGCATACCAGCCTGAATGGCAGTCCCGTGCATGACGTCTATTCGCCCTGCTCCGTCGCCGACCTTCAGGCGACAGGTTACGACTATTGGGCGCTCGGCCATATCCACATCCGTGCCGTGCATCTCGGCCGCGGCGTGGTTGTCATGCCCGGTATGCCACAGGGCCGCAATATCGGCGAGGCCGGGCCGAAATCTATCACGCTGGCGCAAATCACCGACGACGGTGCCATCACCCTGGAGGAGCGGTCGGTCCGGACGGTCCGTTTCGAGCGGCTCGACATCGATGTAGACGGCGTCAGCGAGTGGTCGGACCTCATCGCGGTGCTGGATGCCGGCATCCGCGCCGCCGAGAGGGAGGATCCGACAGAACATCTCGTCCTTCGCCCCCGCCTGGTCGGAAAGACCCCCCTCGGCTGGCGCATACCGCGCGATCTCGACCGGATCCGAGCTGAAGCCGAATTGACCGCCGAAGCCCTGGGGACAACCTGGATCGACAAAGTCGAGAATGACACGGTGGTCGGCGATCGTTCGGCGTCTGACGACCTGCCGGCCGAACTGGCGGCGCTGATCCAGGACGAATTGACCGACGCCCCGGCGACACTGGCGGAGGCGGATGAGGTTATCGGCGGGCTTCTGAAGAGCCTGCCCCCGGAATTGCGCGACATGCTAGGTGACAGTCAGGCGGCATTGGCTGAACAGCGCAACAGTCTGATGCGAGCCGGTGTCGCCACGGTCCTCGCCCTTCTGTCCGGCCGGGAGAATGGCTGATGCGCCTCAACCGGCTAGACCTGATACGTTACGGCAAGTTCACCGACGCCAGCCTCGCCTTCCATCGCCCGGCGCCAGGCAGTCCGGACCTTCACCTGATATACGGCCCCAACGAGGCCGGCAAATCGACGGCCCTCTCGGCCTGGCTGGACCTGCTGTTCGGCATCCCCCAGCGCACCCGTCATGATTTCCTCCATGACGGGCCAACCATGCGGATCGGCGCCAGTATCGAGATCGACGGTCACTCGCTGGAGTTGGCGCGGGTAAAGAAACAATCCGGTTCGCTGCAGGATGCGCATGGCGGCCTGTTGCCTGAAGCCGTGCTGCAATCCGGCCTCGGCGGCATCGGGCGCGACGCCTATGAAGCCATGTTCTCACTGGATGACGATACACTCGAGCGCGGCGGTGACAGTATCCTGGCCAGCAAAGGCGACCTCGGCGAAATGCTGTTCGCCGCCAGTGCCGGCTTGACCGGCCTCAGCGGCAAGCTGGATGCGCTTCGCGAGCAGGCCAGCAGCTTTCACCGCCCCGGCGGGCGCAAAGGCCCGATCACTGACGCCAAGGCCCGCCTGGCCGAACTGGACGCCAGGCGCAAGGTAGTAGACACCCAGGCCGCCGCCTATGGCCGTCTGCTGTCCGACCTGCAGGAAGCGGAGGATGCCTGGCGCCAAGCCTCCGCCACACACGACGATTACTCGCGCGAACTGGCGCGAGTGGGAAGGCTGCTGGCGATCCTTCCGCTGCGGACGAGGCTTCAGCGTCTCCAAGAGGAACTGGCGCCCCTAGCCACGGTCGCCGACGCACCAGCCTCCTGGGATGCAGAGCTGAACCGATTGCTTGAAGGCCAGACCGTTGCCCGAACCCGCGAAGAAGGGCTGACGACGACCATCGCCCGCTTTACCGAGGCGCTCGACGCCCTGGCCCCCGATCCCGCAATCCTGGCTGCCGAAGAACGGATCGCGGCGGCCGACCTGCTGCGTTCCGCTTACGACGAAGCGGTTAGGGACTTGCCCAACCGGGAACTCCAGGCGACGGAGGAAGAACACAAGATCCGCGCCCTGCTGGAAACGCTCTGCCGCCCGGGCAGCGATCCCCGCGGCTTGCTCCTGGATGCCGCGACGATCGAGAAATTCCGCGACTTGATTGCCCGACGCTCCGGCATAGAGGCGCAGCTCAACGCCACCCAGACTGAGGCCCGGAAGGCAACACTCGTCGTCAAGCAGTGCGAGGCGAGATTGGCCGGCACAGTGCCGATCGGCGATACCGCGGTCCTGGCCAGTCTGCTGTTCCGCATCAAGCAACGCGATCCCGGCGACGCCTTGCGTCGCGCCGAACGCGATATGCAAGCGGCGGAAGGTACACTGACCGAAAAAATGGCCGCGCTGGTGCCGTGGGCCGGAACGCCAGAGGAACTCGAAAGAATGCCAGTTCCCGCCGGCTGGCAGATCGAAGGCTGGGTTAGCCGGGCGGAGACTGCCCGCAGCGATCGGGTCGACGCCCGGCGCCAGGAGCAGGCGCTGCGGGAAGCTGTGGAACATCAGGCCGTTATGCTGGCCGAAACGCCCCGCTCCACGGCCATCAGCCTGGACGATGCGGCAACGGCGCGGGCGGCACGCGAAAAGCTGTGGGCAGTGCATCGCCGAGACCTCGGCGCAGAGACAGCCGATGCCTTCGAGGTCGCACTCAGGCGTGATGACCAAGTGTTGGCGCTGATCGCCGAGGCCCAGGCTGAGGCCAAAGTCGATGCTGTGGCACGCGCCAATCTGGCGGCCCAGCGTCAGGAACTGGCGACGGCCGAAGCAACCCTCGCCCGGGCCGAGGCCACGGCCGCAGCGATCGATCATGAAATCCGGGCCGCCACCGACGTGCTCGGCCTGCCCGGCCACACGCTGCCGGAACTGCGGGGCTGGCTCGAAGCGCGGCTCGGTGCGATGGCCGCCCTTTCGGCTTGGCGTCAGGCAACGAGGGGCCGCGATGTCGCCCTGCGCGATATCGACGAAGACAGCACCACGCTGCGCCAGGCCCTTGCCGCACCGGAAACTCCCCTTCACGAGCTGAGTTTCGACCGGTTGGTGGCGGAGGCCCAGGCCCGCATCGACCAGAGTACCCTGGTCGCCAACCTGCGGGAGGCACTGCGCGAGGCGCGCGAGGCGGCGGACGAACGGAACGAGGCGCTGGCCGAAGCCCACAAGATTGATACCGGCTGGCAGGCAGCCTGGACGGAATGCTACGCGCCCACCTGGCTGGCCTCCACCGGCGCCGATGCCGCTGCCATGACCGGCATTCTCGCCTGCATCGATAAGCTGGCTATTACGGTGGCCAATTTCGACAGCCTAACCCACCGCGTCACAGCAATGAGGGAAAACCGCGACGCCTTTCTCGGCGCCTTGTCGGCGATCGCCACTGAACTCGGGTCGGGTGGCGACGCGCCGTCTTGGCGCGACATCTCGGGACGCCTACGCCAAGCCGAAAAAATCAGGGATGAGCGAGCAAAGGCGGACACGGAACTGGAGGCAGCCCGCCGGGACCTCGCCGTTGTCGCGGATGAGATAGAAAACCTGGACCGCAGGCTGGCGGCGATGGCCGGTCATTTCGGGCTCGACGATACTGCCGTATTGGCGAAGGCTCTTGCCGATAGCCGTAAGGCAGCAAGCCTGCGGCATGAGATCGCTGCCTGCGAAAAGGACATCGCCGAAGCCTCGTCGGACGGCGAGACGACGGAGGCGATCGAAGCCGCCGAAGCAGGCGGGCGTGAAGAGCTGGAGATTAGGAAGGTGAAACTCGGACTGGAGGTCGGCCAATTGCAGCAGGACCTCCAGCAACGCTACGCCACCGTCTCTGCGCTGCGCAGCCAGATCGAGGCCGTTGGCGGCGACGACAAGGTCGCCACGATCGAAGCAGAGCGAAGCAATCTCCTGCTGTCGCTCGAAGAGGATGCGCGGCAACACCTCGCCCTGCGCCTTGGCATCCTGCTGGTCGACAAGGGGCTGCATCGATACCGCGACCAGCATCGCAGCGGCATGCTGGAGCGCGCCTCTCAAGCCTTCAGCACCCTGAGCCGAGGCGCCTATGCACGCCTCGCCGCCCAGCCCGATGGCACGCGTGAAGTCCTGGTCGCCGTGACCGAGAGCCACGGTGCCAAAATGGCGCAAGAATTGTCCAAGGGCACCCGCTTCCAGCTCTATCTCGCATTGCGCATTGCCGGCTATCACGAGCTGGCGCGCAGCCGTCCGCCGGTGCCGTTCATCGCCGACGACATCATGGAAACCTTCGACGATGACCGCTCGGCTGAAGCCTTCACGCTGCTCGGCGAGATGGCCCGGACCGGTCAAGTCATCTACCTGACCCATCACCGCCATTTGTGCGACATCGCTCGAAAAATCTGCCCCGAAGCCCAGATCCACGTGCTCGATGCCTGATCGAGGGAACAATGGAAAGTCAATCCACTGATAGTCCCACGAGTGCCGACACCGCCGAGACTGCGACGGGGCCGCAACTCGTCCTGACCGCCATGGTGGTGCAGCGGGTTAATTTCGCATCGGCTCAGAACGGCGTCGGCGTCCTGAAGACGATCAGCCTGCGAAATGGAGGCGACACGCCGATCGAAGGGATTTCGGTCGTCCTGTCCTGCCAGCCGCCGGTGCTGCGGCCGAGGGAATGGCGGGTCGACCGGATCGCGCCAAGCACCGAGGTGCCGCTCCGCGACTTGGCGACGCCGCTCGACATGGCGCTGCTGTACGGCCTGAACGAAGCCGAGATCGGCACGCTCGATCTGACTGTCAGACAGGGAAACGAGACGATCCTGCATGAAGAACGGCGGATCGAGTTACTGGCGCGGGACGAATGGGGTGGCCTGCCGGAGATGGACGAAATCCTGGCCGCCTTCGTTTCCCCCAATGACCCGGTTGTCGCTGGCGTTCTGAAGGAGGCGTCCCGCCTGCTGGAACGGGGCGGGTTCAGCGGGTCGCTGGACGGCTATCAATCGGGTGATCCTGGCCGGGTCTGGATGTTGGCCGGGGCGATCTGGTCGGCGGTCACCGGCATGGGTCTCGCTTATGCCGTCCCGCCCGCCTCCTTCGAGACAGTCGGCCAGAAAGTCCGCGATCCAGGGCGGATTGCGGCCGAGGGGTTAGCGACCTGCCTCGACACCGCCTTGCTGATGGCCGGCGCCCTGGAGGCCGCCGGCCTCAATGCCGCAGTGCTGTTCTCGCAGGGGCACGCCTGGGCAGGGGTGTGGCTGGTCAAGCGCGACTTCGGGCGCATGGTCGAACCCGATGTCATCGCCCTTCGCAAAGCCGTCGTCGCCCGGGAATTCGTTCCCTTCGAGACAACCCTGCTGACCCGCCGGCCGGCAATCGGTTTCGACGAGGCGGTAGATGCTGGGAAGGCCCACCTCGCCGAGGAACGAGAAGCTGATTTCCTCAAAGCGATCGATATCAGCCGGGCGCGCGCCGCCCGTATCCGCCCGCTCGCCAGCCACCGCGGCCGGCAAGTAGCCGATGCGGTGCTCGCCGAAGATGCCAGGGCGCCGGCCGCGCTGCCCCGCCCGATCGATTTCGACCTCCTTCCCGGGGATCGGATTGAGGAGGAGCCGACCACGCCGCTCGGCCGGATCGAACGCTGGCAGCGCAAGCTGCTCGACCTCTCGCTCGGCAACCGGCTGCTCAATTTTCGCGAGACGCGCCAGACCGTTCCGCTGATCTGCCCCGAAGTGGCGGGGCTCGAAGACGCATTGGCCGACGGGCAGTCGTTCCGTCTGCTGGCGCTGGCTGACGAAGGCCATTTTGCCGGACGGGACCTGTTGACCGCGGACGCGCGCCGGCAGGAGGACATCCTGGCGCGCGATGCGATGGAGCGGCGCCAGATCGCATGCCCGTTGACGGGCAATGAAATGAACAACCGCCTGATCGAGCTCTACCGGAAGGCTAGGAGCGACGCACAGGAGGGCGGCACCAATACGCTGTTCCTGGCAGCCGGTTTCCTGCGCTGGAAGCGCAATGCCTCCGACCTGCGGGACTATCGAGCCCCCCTGTTGCTGATCCCGGTCAAGCTCGAGCGAAGCTCCGCCCGATCGGACTTCCGGCTCACCCATCACGAGGACGACATTCGGGTGAATTCCACCTTGCTGGAATTCTTGAAGCGCCACTTCGAGCTGAAGCTTCCCGAGCTCGAGGGCGAGCTGCCGCGTGACCAATCTGGCATCGACATCCCGCGCATCTTCGAGACCGTCAGGCACCGGGTCAGGGACGCCGCCGGTTTCGAAGTGGTCGACAATGCCGCCTTGTCGACCTTCTCCTTCGCCAAATATCTAATGTGGAAAGACCTGGTCGACCGGACCGACAGCCTGCGCCATAGCCGCCTGGTTCGCCACCTTGTCGACTGCCCGACCGAAGTATTTCCGGGGTCCAGCACGCCGATGCCGGTCCCAGAGGACATCGACCGCCGGCTGTCACCGGGCGACCTGTTGACGCCGCTTCCCGCCGACAGCTCCCAACTCGCCGCGGTCGTCGCCGCCGGCGATGGGCGGGATTTCGTGCTGATCGGCCCGCCCGGCACCGGCAAGAGCCAGACCATCGCCAATATCATTGCCGATCAGCTCGGACGCGGCAAAACCGTGCTCTTTGTGGCGGAAAAGATGGCGGCGCTCGATGTCGTTCATCGCCGGCTGGAAGCACATGGATTGGGCGACGCCTGCCTCGAACTTCATTCAAGCAAGGCCGATCGCAAGAATGTGCTGGCCCAACTCGGCCGCTCATGGGATCGCGTCGCCGAAAGCAAGGCTTCGGACTGGGTGCGGGTTTCTGACGACCTCCGCCTGACCCGTGACCAGCTCAATGCCTACGTCGCAGCACTGCATCACCCCGGGACCCAGGGCTTCAGCGTCTTCGACGCGATCGGGCGGACCGCCGCTGTCGGGCTAACGCCCTTCGCCTTGAGTTTCCGGACCAAGGACTGCCACAACGCTGCGGGTTACCAGCGACTGCGAGACCTGTCGGCCGAAGTCGGACGACGCCACCGGATCGTCGGGGCCAAGATCGAAGATGCAGCTCTTGCACTTGTCGGCTCGGAGGAATGGTCCTTCGCCTGGGAGGACGAATTCCTTCGAGCCGCTGCCGTACTGCATAGGGATATCCTGGCGGCAAAGGCGACTGCAGCGCCGGTCGGCGACGCCTTCGGCCTGAACACGGCAACGCTAGAGGCGCCGGAACTTCAGACGGTTCTCGACCGGTTGGCGAAGCAGCTTCGAGAACAAGACAACCTGCAACCCATGGCGGGGCACGACCTGACCGTCTTGGGCGCCGCGATCGCGCCGTTCCGAACAGCGCTGGCTGAATATGGCACATCCCTGCGCAGCATCACCGCCGTCTATCCGGCCGGCGAAATCGCTACCATGCCGCTGGAGCGCCTGGAACTTGAATGGCGGGAGGCTCAGACAAAGGCTTGGCCCTTTGCGGCGCTGGGCCGCCGCCGGATCACCAAACTGCTCCAGACCTATGCCGTCGAGGGTCAGGCCGATCCCTCGACCGACATCGTTGGCTTGCGGCGAATGGTGCAGGCGGAAAGGGACATGGCTGCCTCGCCGCTTGCAGTACTCCCCCAATTTGCCGGCAAGGACACGAATCTCGCGACCATCGCCCGCTTGGTACTCCAGGCGGTTCAGTTCACCGAGGTTGAGGCGGCCATCATCGGTTGCGGCATTGCCGAAGACGCCTGGCGCAGGCTACGCCCGCGGCTGACGATGGCGGGTGGCGGCCCGATCGCAGACGTCCTCGCCCGCTATCTCGAGGCCGAGAAGACGGTGGCGGCGAGTTCGTCTGCCTTCGTTGCCGTCGGTGGCTGTCTTCCCGCCGATATGACGCGGGATGCGCTCTGCGACGCGCTGGCAGGCTTGCCGGGTGCGCGAGGCGCGTTTTCTGATTGGACAAAATGGCAGGCGAGCCGGAACGCCGCTCTCGCCGCCGGTATCGAACCACTGGTCAGGGCATTGGAGTCGGGCGCTATCGTTCCAGATGCCGCCGCGGCCTTCGAGGCTGCCTACATGGCCTGGTGGCTTCGCCTGGCCATGGACGCCAGCAAGGAATTACGGAGCTTCGCCTATTGGGAGCACGAGGCCCTGGTCGAGCGTTTCCGGAAGCTCGACGAAGCGGCGGCTGAAATCGCCTCGCGGGAAGTAATGCGGTGCATCGTGCCGAGCCTGCCGGCCCGGGACACCGCGCCCCGGAATTCGGAACTGGGGGCCTTGCGGCACCAGCTCGGCCTGCAGCGACCATCCATGCCGATCCGCGCGCTGATCGGTCAGATGCCGAACAGTTTCAGCGTGCTGGCGCCCTGCGTGCTGATGTCGCCTTTGTCGGTCGCACAATATCTGCCGCCAGGCCAGTCCCAGTTCGATCTCGTGATCTTCGACGAAGCGTCGCAGATCACCACCTGGGATGCCATCGGTGCCATCGCGCGAGGACGGCAGGCAATCGTCGTGGGGGATCCGAGGCAGCTCCCGCCGACCAATTTCTTCGGTCGCACCGATGAAGACGGCGACGACCTTCCCGAATACGAGAAGGACATGCCGTCGATCCTGGACGAGGTTGTCGCCGCTGGCGTTCCGACCCGCCAGCTCAACTGGCACTACCGGAGCCGCGACGAGACCCTGATCGCCTTCTCCAACCATTTCTATTATGGCAATCATCTGGTGACGTTTCCGGCTTCGGACGGAACGGGAAGCGCCGTCGCCTTCCACCAGATCGACGGCACCTACGCCCGTGGCAAGGGCCGGGTGAACGAGGCCGAGGCGAAAGCCGTCGTCGCCATGATCGCCGGACGGCTGAACAGTTGGTTGGCCCTGCCGGAAGCGAAGCGGCCAACCCTGGGCGTGATTACGTTCAATGCTCCCCAGCAGAGTCTCATCCTCGACCTGCTGGATGAGGAACGCCGCAAACAGCCGGCCTTCGAATGGTTCTTCGCCGACGATCGCGAAGAGCCCCTGATCGTGAAGAATCTCGAGAACATCCAGGGTGACGAGCGGGACGTCATGCTCTTCTCGATCACCTTCGGCCCCGATCTCGCCGGCAAGCTGCCGATGAATTTCGGTGCGATCAACGGCGACGGCGGCGAAAAACGGCTGAATGTCGCCGTCACCCGGGCGCGGAGCGAGCTTCATGTCTTTGCCTCCGTCCGCGCGGACCAGATCGACCTGTCGCGAACGGCTGCGCGCGGAGTCGCCGACCTCAAGGCCTTCCTCGATTTTGCCGAACGCGGCCCCATCGCCTTGCCGGCGCGGGATCGCGGCTCGCTCGGCCCGGTCGAGAGTCCATTCGAAGAGGCGGTCGCAGCGGCACTGAGTACTCGCGGCTGGGATGTGCGTACCCAGATCGGTGTCTCGGATTTCCGGATCGATCTCGGTATCGTTCATCCCGATTTCGCCGGCCGCTGGCTGGCAGGCGTTGAATGCGATGGTGCGCGTTACCACCGCTCGGCGACGGCCCGGGACCGCGACAAGCTCCGGCAGGCCGTGCTGGAGCGCCTCGGCTGGACCATCCTGCGTCTCTGGTCGACTGACTGGTTCCGCAACGGCGCCGCAGTCGCCGATCGGCTCGACCAGTCACTTCGCGACATTCTGTCCCGCGATCGAGACGCCCGGGCGCGGGAAGAGGCAGAGCTTGCGAAAGTGGCTTCGGCCCCGGCGCCCGAGAAGCCGCCCGCCCAAGTACCGGACCCTCCACCTGATGTCGCCGAGACCACAGATGATACGACGGACGACCCGCAGTCAGCGATCGATGACGGTCCAGAGACTCCCAGTGCCGCGGTCGGCACGCCTTCAAACGCTATTGCCGGCGAGGCATCCACGCGATCCGACGCATTACTGGACCCCGCGCGCTTTTTCGATCCGGACTATGATTCCGCTCTGCGCACATTGATTGCAACGACGATCGCACAATCTGGTCCCATGCCCCTCTCTGTCCTGGCACGCCGTGTCGCCCAGGCGCATGGCTGGCAGCGAACCGGCCATCGGATCCAAGCAAGGGTGCTCGACAATCTATCTGGCGTCGAGCAACACGACGAATTCGGCACGACATTCGTTTGGGCTATCGGTAGTTACACATTCAGGCGTCCCTTTGGCACCACCGCCGACCGGCCCATCCGCGAGATTTCACGCAGCGAAATCGCCGCCCTCCACGACCAACACGCCCCCCATATAGACGCCGCCCCGGACCCGACCCTCGAACTTGCCCGACTGGCCGGCGTCGCCCGATTGAGCGCCGATGCGCGCGCATATCTGGAACAATGCATCGGATGGCGAATCGAAAGTGAAGGCCGGTAGTATTTTCTGAGTAACCGAGAGCTTTCCGCTCTCAACAGAATGGCAGCGCTGCGCCCATACCGGTAATCGACGGTATTTTTGAAATCTTCAAAGCTGTTGCCTTTTCACCGCTCATGCCCGGCCTCATCAAATACCTCCGTCACGGGAGACAGCAAATAGTCGATGACCCGGCGCGTTTCGGTCTTGATTTCGGCGCGAACCGTCATGCCCGGCTCAAGGTGAAGCGGACGGCCGTTCACGTACAGTTCGGGTTTTGTCAGCATTATCCGTGCAATGAAAAAGAGGCCTGAGACTGAGGGAATGCCGGAAGGCGTCTGGGTCGCTTGCCCTGAGGCCGCCGTGGCCGGATCCTGGAGGCTCTGTGCATCTCGGATGGTAACGGCTTCACTGGAAAGGGAGGTGACTGTGCCGGAGAAGGTGCCATAGCGGGTAAAGGGGAATGCATCTGCCTTGATGACGACAGGGTCGCCCTCTTTCACGAAGCCTATATCCGAGGAGGGAATCAGTGCCTCGACGACGAGTTCGGACCCGTCTGGCACGATCACCATCACGGCCTGCGCCGGCGATATTACCTGGCGGACTGATGTCGCAGCGAGCTGCTGTATCGTGCCGGAGACTGGCGCGCGAAGTGTCAGGTGGTTCAGCCGGTCCCGTTGCTTGACGATTTCCGGATCGAGTTGCTCCACCTGTCGTTCGGCCGCTTCGATACCCTTCGATTGATCGGCAAGATAGGACGCGATTGCCTGGGCTTCCTGCTGTCTCAGGTTCTTGAGCGTCGCCTCGATCTCGGCAATTTGGGGAGCCGTGTCGGCCAGTTCCACCTCGGCCCGCACGCGAGCCTCGGTCGCTGTCAGGACCTGCGCCTTCGATCCCGCTGCGGACGTGGCGAGCGCCTCCGCCATATCGACCCGCTCGGCAAGGATTTCGACCAGCTTTGCCCTTTCTATCCTGACTGCGACGAAGCGCGCGCGCTTAGCTTCCGCCTCCTCGCTGGCGGCAGCGTTGGCGGCAAGTGTCGTCATCAAGGCCCGATGCTCGGTTGCAAGGGCGTTTGTTTCCCGGCTCACCACGTCACCCCGAATCTCGGTCGTAAAGGCGACGGCCGGCAAGGCTCGATCGCCGGCGATGAGCGCGGCATAGGCCGCTTTGCGGCGCTGGATTTCGGCGAGCCACGAAGCGCGTCCGGCAAGCGCCGCATCAAGCGCCGAACGGACGGCCACATCGTCCAGCGTCACCAATATTTCGCCGGCCACGACCCTTTGCCCGTTGGCAACCCGGATGGTGGCAATGCGCCCGCCCTCCAACGGCTGGACGACGGCAGGTGGTACAGTGGCACGCACCCGGCCCGCCGCATTGGTGAAGGCGTCAAGTGAGGAGATCCAGGCCCAGCCGAGCGCAGTCGCAACCGCCGCGACGATGATCCCGATCAGTATCGGCACCACATGATGTACCGGGCGAACCGCGATTTCGATCGCCGCCGGCAGGAATTCGGCATATTCGCGGTTGCTGCGCACCGCCCGCAATGCCGGATTTTCCCGTGGCGATTCGCGCCTCGGCGGCTCACCCTTATGGGGCATTATCGGGCTCATGTCACTCATGGCTGGGCCCCGAGGTCGCAGACCTGCTCGTTCTGGTGTTTCAGCATGCGGGCGAAGAAGCCAGCGCCGCTTGCCCTCAGTTCTGCCGGCCGGCCGTCCTCGGCGACACGGCCTTTTTCCAGCGTTATGATCCGGTCGCAACGCGTTACTGCGGCGAGCCGGTGGGCGATGACGATGACGGTGCGCCCGCGTGCAATCTCTCGCATGTTTCGTTGGATCGCCTCTTCACTCTCGTAATCGAGCGCGGAGGTTGCCTCATCGAGAATGAGGATGCGCGGGTTGCCGGCAAGTGCGCGGGCAATGGCAATGCGCTGGCGCTGGCCACCGGAAAGATTGGCGCCGCGTTCTTCGAGCACGGTGTCATAACCTTGCGGGAGTTGCCCGATGAACTCATGGGCGCCGGCAAGTTGCGCCGCCCGCATCACCTGTGCCCGACTCATGGCCGGATGGGCCAAGGCGATGTTGTCGTGTATCGAGCGGTTGAACAGGAAGTTCTCCTGCAGGACGACCCCGATCTGACGCCTGAGCCATGTGGGATCGACCTGCGAAATATCGAGGCCGTCGATCAGCACCTGTCCCCGCTCGGGTATATAGAGCCGCTGAACCAGCTTGGAGAGAGTGGACTTGCCCGAGCCCGACGGGCCGATGATGCCGATCGACTGTCCAGCCGCGACGGTAAGGTTCAGATTTTCCAGAACTGGCGCAGCATCGGGACGATAGCGGAACGTGACGCCTGAAAGGACGATGCGGCCGCGCGCCGGCGGAAGGGCGCCGAGCGCGCCGTTCCGCGGCTCCTGCGGATGGCCCAAGATATCGCCGAGCCGGTCGGCGGAGACGCGAACTTGCTGGAAATCCTGCCACAGTTGGGAGAGGCGCAAGACCGGTGTCGTGACCTGGTTCATGATCATGTTGAAGGCGATGAGGCCGCCGACCGTCAGTTCGCCCTCCATCACCTGCTTCGCACCGACGAAGAGAACGAGCCCTTGCGTGACACGGGTGAGCCATTGGATGAGGTTCTGCCCGATGGAGGCAAGCACGACACCCTTGAAGGATGTGTGGATGAAGGCTGCCAGCCGTTCTTCCCAGTCGCCTTGAACCTGTGGTTCGGCAGCAGCCGTCTTCACCGTCTGAGCCCCGAGCACCGTTTCCACCAGCAACTGCTGGCTGAGCGCCCCCTTGTTGAAGCGATCCTCGGTGCGGCGTTTCAGGACCGGCTGGAGGACGAGGGCGATGACGATATAGATCGGAATCGTCAGGGTGACGATGATCGCCAGTACCGTCGAATAGGCATAGAGCATGACTACCAGGAGGGCCGCGAAGACGAAATCGAGTCCGGCCGTCAGTGCCTGCCCCGTGAGGAACTGGCGCATTTGGTCCAGTTCTCGCACCCGCGTCACGGTCTGTCCTGCGGGGCGGGTCTCGAAATAGGCGACCGGCAGCTTCAGAAGATGATTGAAGACCCCGGCTCCCAGTTCGACGTCGATGCGACTGGCAGTATGGGTGAGGAGGAATGTTCTGAGAAACTCGACCAATCCCTGAAAGGTGACGACGGCTGCCATGGCGACTACAACGGCGGTAAGTGTCGCGGAGGAATTGTGGACCAGTACCTTGTCGATGACGATCTGGAACAGGAGCGGCGTCAGCAAGGCCAGGATCTGGATGGCGAACGAAGCGATCAGAACCAGTGCCAACTCGCGCTTGTACTTGCCGATTCTCTCGACGATCCAGCCGAGTCCCATCCGTTCGCCAACGGTGCCGAAGCGGCGTGCGACGAGAATGAAGGCGCCGGTCCACCGGCTGAAGAAAACTTCGGGCGCAAGCTGCTCGACACGGCCGGTCGCCGGGTCGAAGAGGCGGACAGTTGCCTCGTCCACTGAAAGAAGAACGGCGAAGTGCCGCAAATCAGTTGGAGCCTCTCCCCGTCCGGCGAGCGGGGGACTGGCCGGGTCGCGATCGAGAGACGGCGACGTCCGGGTCTCAACTATGCAGGGGCGCGGCGCCGCCATGAGGTCCTTGCGCGACCGGCCTTCAAAGCCCCTGGCTTTCAGTTTTAACAGTCGGGCGGCGCGTATCACCTCATGCATGCCCGCACATCGGTCGCCCAGTACCAGTTCGTGACGGACATGGGCTAGGTCGAATGGGACTCGTTGATGCGAAGCCAGGGCCCCAAGGCTGAGAAGCCCGGTGTCCAGGACGGAAGATGGCGAGCCCGGCTCTGCGGGCTGGCCAACGCCGCTATGCAGCCGTGAGCGCATCAATCACCTATGAAGCATCGGTTGATATATAGCTGTCGCCCGGACGGGGCCGCGGGGCAGGCCGCCCGGCAGCCCCGTCCCAGATCAGACGAGGGTGAAACTGCTCGCCGTCGTACCGGTCACGGGTGATTGGAACTTGGCAATCTGCACCGCCGCGGCCGAACCGGATCCGTCGGCGTCCCAGGACACGCCGGTCGACGTGGCGAGGAAATAGCCGTGAGCCGCATCCGGCGCCGACGAGCCGAGCACGAGATAGTTCGATGCGGACGCTCCGGCAGCCAGCCCAAAGGATGCCGCATCGAACCGGATAGTTTCGCCCAGCGTCGGCGAGAAATCCGTCAGCGTGTCTAGGCTGCCGTCCAAGGCTATGACAAAGCTGTCGACGCCGTTGCCGCCAGTCAGTACGTCGTTACCCGTGCCGCCGATCAGCAGATCATTGCCATTTCCTCCGAAGAGGGTGTCATTACCCTGATCGCCGAACAGCGTATCGTTCCAGTCGGATCCGCTGACAGTGTCGTTGCCGTTCGTGCCGCGATACCAGGCTTTGGCGTCGATCGCCGCCAAGGACAGATTGCTGCCGTCTGCGAACTCGACTCGCTCGATGCCATTGTTTGCCGATTGCGACGTGAACTGACCAGTCACGGTGACCGTCTGGCCCGTGGGGCTGAGCACCAGAATCAAATTGTTCCCCGAACGGGTGAACACAACATCGGGAGCGTTGAGATCGGCCAGTTTCAGGACGTCGACATCGACCGTTGAGCTGGAACCATCGCTGATGACATCGTTGCCATCTCCCGCGCGATAGATGTAGGTGTCACTCCCGGCCAGGCCGACGAGGGTGTCATTGCCCGGGCCGGCAAGGATGGCCGTATCCGATGCGCTGGTTCCAGTGATTGTCTCGCCGCCTGCGGTACCACCGATATATGCCACATGCGACGCTAGACTTGCTTTCGTCCACGAGGTTCCATCGGCGAAGATGATGGTTTCGATGCCCGTGTCGGCGCTGGTCGACAGGCCAGCCTTGAGCAGGATGGAACCGCCGTCGCCGGCACCGGCCACACTCGCAGCGATCACCAGCGTCACGTCATTGCCGTTGCGCACCAGCGAGACGTCGGCCGGGTTGACGCCGGCGAGGATCAATCTGTCA
>NZ_QGLF01000008.1 GCF_003173055.1 Zavarzinia compransoris | reverse complement strand
GGCCAGGAAGATGCAGCCCGCGATGAACAGCACGATCGCGATCAGCACCGCATCCTTGGTCGTCTCGATCTCCGTGTTCACCGCTTCCGCGATGCCCACCTGGCCGCCCGCCACCAGGAGCTTGGCCCCGTTCGGCAGCGCCGGCATCGACGCGATGAAGTCGCGCGCCAGGGACGTCACGGATTTCACCGTCGTGCCCGTCTTGTCGTCCAGCGAGACGATGATGTTGCCGATCTTCCAGGTCTCGTCCGTATAGGCCTTGAAGTCGCCCGGCTCGCCCTTCGACGAGAACAGGTAGACGTTGAACGCCACCTCGTCGACCGTCTCCGGCACGATGGCATAGGACGGATCGCCCTCGTAGAGCACCTGGTTCACCGCCTGCACCATCGGCACCATCGACAGCGCATGGCGCGCCTTCGGCTCGTGTTGCCAGAGGTAGCGCGACAGTTCCTCGATCGCGGCATAGGTCGCGGGCTGGATCATGGTCTCGTCCGGGCCCTCGACATAGACCATCATCGTGTCGGTGCCGACGCCGGCGAAGCGCTCGTTGATCAGCGCATTGTCCTGGTTGTAGCGCGCGTCCGGCCACAGGATCGGGCTGCCCACCGCATCGCCGATGACGACGAAGCGCGCCCCGAACACACCCACCGCCAGGCAGGCCACGGTGACCGCGATCACCACCCGGGGATAACGGTCGAAGCGGGCGTATTTCCACACCGTCTCCACCCAAGTGGTGCGGGCGCGGAAGCGCCGCGGCCGCGGCATCAGGCACAGCAGCGAGGCCGTGAAGATCAGCGCCGGCGCGATCGCCAGCAGCCAGGCGCCGCAGATGATGCCGAGGGCCTGAAGCGAGGGCACGCCGATCATGACGAGGACGAAGAAGCCACCCGCCGCTGCCACGATCGCCGTCAGGCTGGGCACGAAGACCTGGGCCAGGCCGCCGACCACCGCATCGCCCATGGCGACGCCGGGCTGAAGCCGCTCGAACACCCGCGACATGAACTGCACGCAGTGCGACAGCACGATGGCGAAGACGAAGACCGGCAGGATGATCAGCAGCGGATCGAGATTATAGCCGACCAGCGCCATGGCGCCGGTGCCCCACAGCGTCCCCACCCCCGCGGTCAGCATCGGGATCAGCACGCCCATCCACGAGCGGAAGTAGACGTAGAGGATGAGACCCGAGAAGACCAGGGAGATCGCGACCAGCAGCAGGGTGGCGCCCAGGTCGTTGTAGATCGTGCCGAGCAGGATCGGCCGCCCGACCATATGGACCTTGATGCCGTTGGCCGCTTCCTGCGCCCCCAGCCCCTCGATGAAGGTGACCAGGGTGGCGTAATCGGTCTCGTCCTTGAAGTCGGCGATGATCATCCCCGCCTTCTCGTCGTTCGAGACCAGCAGGCCACGGTACTGCGCCTTCACCGCCGCCTGGAAGTTGGCCCATTCGGTTTCCGTGCGCGGCAGGTCCGGCCAGGCGATGGCATTGATGTCGATCCGCCCGGCCGAGCCCACGATCGCCTTGGTCTTGCGCAGCGTCAGCGCCTGCACCAGGTGGCGCTGCACCGAGGGGTGGAAGAAGATCTCGTCCGCCACCCGCTTGTAGGCGGTCATGAACTTCTCGTTGTAGACCGTGCCCTCGGTGTTCTCGACCATGATCAGGGTCGTGTTCGCCCCCCCGAACTGCGCCCCGAACTTCGCCATCAGTTCGACGTTCGGGTGATGCACCGGCAGCATCGCCTCCAGCACCACCTTCAGCGACAGCTGCGAAAACGACATGTAGCCCAGAAACGCCGTCAGCAGCACCATCGAGCCCGCAATCAACGCCGAACGACGGCGCACAAAACCCGCTATCCTCGTCGCTATCATTGCGCAACCTCCTGCGTGGCAAGGGCAATGGGCGCGGGCTGGAACGTATCCGCCGCCGTCGCCGCTGCCAGAATGAGCCCCCCCTGCCCGACCGCGACCGCGCGGCCGTCGTCGCCGAGCGCGACGCCGCCCAGCCACAGGTAATTCAGATCGACCTGGGGCGAGATCGACGCCGGCTGGAAGCCGGAGCGCCCGAGGCTGAGCAGCATGCCGTTGCCGGCGATCAGGGCCGCGGAACCGCGCACCGCCACCGCCAGCATATGGGCCTGCGTGTTGGTCGGCTGGGGTTCGACCGCCCAGCCGCCGCCGGGTTTCTGCGACAGGGCCAGCAGCGTGCCGTTCAGGCCCACGGCATAGCCGCGGTCGCCCGAGATCGAGACGTCGAGCAAGGTCGGATAGACCTGCTCGGTCACCACATTCCAGGTCTTGCCGCCGTTCGCCGTATGGCCGACGACGCCGAATTCGCCGACGACGACCGCCCGGCTCTCGTCGAGGGCGGCGATGCCGCTGAGACGCGGCTTGTCACGGCCGGCGTAGTCCTCGATCTCGCTCTCGGTCCAGGTCTTGCCGCCGTCGCGGGTCATCAGGATGAGGCCGTTGTGGCCGACCGCCCAGCCCACCGCCGCCGAGGCGAAGGCGACCGCGCGCAGGTAGACGCCCGGAACCTCGAAGATGACGCGCCAGTCGCGCCCTTCGGCATTGCTTTCGAGAATGCGGCCGCGGTGGCTGACCGCGACATAGCCGCCGCCGGGACGCCGGGTGACGCGGCGCAGCAGGTCGCGGGTGCCGCTGCCGACCGCGGTCCAGGACGCGCCCGACGACACCGCCACGGCACCGTGGTATCCGGTGGCGACCGAAGCCGCACCGTCAAGCGCGATGCCGAACAGCGGATCGGGATAAAGCCGTTCGGGCGCCGCGGCCAGGGCCAGGCGCGGCATCAGCGGCATCGCCAGCAGGGCACCGGCCCCAAGCGCCAGCGCCTGGCGGCGCGACGCGCCGTCCGCGGGCATCCGCCCTGCGATTTCACCCTTGCCCGCCCCAAAGGGCATGGCCATCTCCCGTCTCGAGCACGGTCGCACTGCGTCGTTCCTCCCATCGATCGCGGCTCATGTCCGCGTTTCCCCCCTTCCTGCAAGATCGTTGCCAACCGCCCTCATGCCGCAGCGCGGAATTCATAAGTCGTTGCGATTTCTCATTTTTCCAAAATGCCGTGACGCAGGGCGACACGTCTCGCGGCTGCCATGCGGCGGCGCATCTTTCTGATTTCATCGACCGATCACCGGCCGGCGATGAATTTGAACAATCGCGAAGGCGACCCTTGCGCGAGAGCGCGGTGTATCCAGGCTGGATACACCGCGCCGAAGCATGCTCAGAACTGGGCGGTCAGGGAGAATTCGATATTGTCGGACTGGTTGGCGATACCAAGCACGCCCTGTTCGGGACTGGCCTCGAAATGGGTCAGTTCGATCCGGGGCCGCCAATGGTCGCCGAAATAATTGAAGTCCAGGCGCTGGCGGACGGCGAAGCCGTCGTTCTGGAGATCGTAGACGACCAGCACCTCGGCGCCCAGGCGGCCATCGTCGAAATTATGACTGGCGAGCAGGGTGCCGTAGTTCTGCACCTTGTGCAGCTTGGCGCCATAGGCGGCATAGGGGGCCTGGAACAGCAGGTCTTCGCCGTTCGGGGTCAGGATGGTGAAGAACTGGACGCTGGTGAAGATGCTGGTGTCCTGGGTTTCCCAGAACGGCAGCCAGAGGAAATAGTCGGCACCGATCATGAAGGACATCTGGTCCCGCTCGGCAACGCCCCGCGCGGGATCGACGATGAGGGCGGCCGTCCCCTCTTCCCGCGTGCCGAGCACGGTGGTGGCGACGGCGCGGTTGAACGGCTTGTCGAATTCATAGGCGAACTCGGTGCGGAGCACGGGCGAGACCCCTTTCGGCCCGAGCTGCCATTCGGCCATGTCGCGGCTGAAACTGCCGCCGACCAGCTTCCGCCGGAAGCGATAGTCGAGGTCGAACTGGACATTGACCGAACAGAAGGACCCGCCCGGATAGGGGCAGCCGAGGACATTGGTCTGAATATCCTGGGCCGTGCCGCCGGCGCGGAGCGTCGGGACATAGAGGCCCTGCACCACCGCCTCGGTGGTGGCGAGGTCGAGGGGGGCGACCATCACGGCATTGCCGCCGTCATGCAGGGCATTGCCGATGATCGCCTGCGCCCCGGTCAGCTTGACGATGGGCATGTCCTGATAGCCGTAGAGCGCGTTCAGCGTGCCTTCGCCGCCGAGCACGTCGAATTTCAGGCGGCCGCCCAGGGTCGGTTCCGACAGGCTGAAGCGGTCGGGCTCGTTGTCGCTGAGCGAGGCGCCGAAAAAGGGCACGCCCCGCCCGCTCGCCTTGTCGGCCAGCAGGGGATAGGGCAGGCCGTAGAGCCCGCCCGAGGTGGCATCCCCCGGCGTCGGATTGTTGATGACGAAACGGCTGTGGTGATATTCGGGCATATAGATGAGTTCGAGGCGCGGCTTGTCGAGGCCGATCGCCTCGAAGGCATCGCCGAGGCCGAGCCGCCCGAGATCGAGATCGACGGCGGTCATCCAGCTGGGGATGCGCATCTCGTCGGAATCGCCGAAGATGAATTTCTGGCGATAGTCCTGGGCATGGAGGACGTCGAGCAGGCGCAGCCCGTCGGACTGACCCCAGGCCCGGACGAATTTCCCGATCTTCAGGGCATAGCGGTTCTCGGGATCGGTCACTTTCACCGCCAGTTCGCGGATCATCTCGTCGTTGAAATCGGAGAGGAAGACATTCTGCTCGTCTTCGCTGCCGAAGGGCATGCGCGGGGGATCGGCCAGCGGCCCCGCCGCCGTGCCCGCCCCCCGGCCGTCGAGGCGGTAGCGGAACTGGTCGCGGAAATCCGGGCTGCTGTAATCCTGGATGCCGCGGCCGGTGAGTTCGCCGCCGAATTCCCGATAGAGGTCGCCGCGCAGCCAGAAATCGCCGGTCACCGTGACATTGGCCGCCGGCCGCCATGCCGAGGTCAGCTCGATCAGATAGGCCGCCTGGCCGATCTCGACGCCGCCGCCGGTGACCTTATTGTCATAGGCAAGGGCGATGCCCTGCTTCAACCGGCCGCCGATGGTCAGGCCGTCGGCGATCTCGACCTCCGCGGCCGCGGGGGACAGGCCCGCCGCCAGGACCAGCGCCGACACCGCCTCGGCCCCCCACGCGTGAACGATACGTCTTGCCATGCTATTCCTCCCTCGCCGCGGCGCGGCGTTCCCGGTGCCATCGGGGCATTACTTTCGATTCAGGTGAAATTGCCGCCGATTTGGGTGTTATCAAGCAAGCGACATGCCAAGTCGCATGATGCGGCGCGGCAAGAACGCGCGCAGCGCGACATGCTGCATTACAGCAAGTCCGGCAAAAAAATGGCCCGTGGCCGAAGCCACGGGCCAAGTATACGGGGAGAGGAGAGCGTCCCCGGTTACAAAGCGCGCGAACCCGCGTCGACGGGCGGCGTCGGAGACCGAGCCAGCGATGCCCTCGACAAAGGGGGCGGAGGCCCGCGCGATGCGAACATCGATTAGCAAGTGCCGTGCCAACCATGAAAATTCGCAGTGCAGCATATGATTTCCCAGGTCACACGGGCCGCCGGCGCCGAATTCCGCCGCGCCGCAGCAAGGGCCGCCCGCTCATTTGGTGAAGCGGGCGGCCGGGCCTTGACCATTTCCAAACACCGGGCCGCCCGGGATTACAGGCCGGCGAAGGCATCGTCGGCATCGCCGAACTTCTTCATGCGATAGGCGAGCTGCGCCCGCGACAGGCCGAGGGCCCGCGCCGCCTCGGAGAAATTGCCGCCCGCGCGCTCGACGGCGGCGCGCAGCAGGCGTTCCTCCAACTCGTCGAGGGGGGTGCGGGCTTCGAGCACGGCATCGACCACCTCGCCCACCCGGCCCTCGCGGGCATCGCGCGACATGTCGCTGAGCTTGCCGTCCGCGCCCATTTCCATGACGTAGGGGTCGACCCGCTCGCCGGCGGTGAAGAGATGGCAGAGGTCGATAGGGCTGCCCTCGGGCGCCAGGATCACGCCGCGCTCGATCATGTTTTCCAGTTCGCGGACATTGCCCGGCCAATTGTAGGCATAGAGGCCGGTGATCGCGCGCTGGCTGAAGCCGGTGACGAGCTTGCCGTGGCGCGCGGCGAAGAACTGCAGGAAATGGTTCAGCAGCACCGGAATATCGGCCCGCCGGTCGCGCAGCGGCGGGATCTGGATCGGGAACACGTTCAGGCGATAGAACAGGTCTTCGCGGAAGCTGCCGTCGGCGACGCCGGCGCGCAAGTTGACGTTGGTCGCCGCCACCAAGCGGACGTCGACCTTGCGGCTCCGGTAGTCGCCGACCCGTTCGATCTCGCCTTCCTGGAGGGCGCGCAGCAGCTTGCCCTGGGCGGCGAGGCTGAGGGTGCCGATCTCGTCGAGGAACAGGGTGCCGCCGTCCGCCCGCTCGAAACGGCCGGGGCGGGAGGCCACGGCCCCGGTGAAGGCCCCCTTCTCGACGCCGAACAATTCGGCTTCGACCAGGTTCTCCGGAATGGCCGCGCAATTGACCGCGACGAAGGGGCGCGCGGCGCGGCGGCTGATCCGGTGCAGGGTCTGGGCGAACATTTCCTTGCCCACCCCGGATTCGCCGAGCAGCAGGACCGAGGCGCTGGTGCCCGCCACCTTCTCGATCATATGGCAGACGACGTTGAAGCCGGCGGAGGCGCCGACCAATTGCTTCGTCGGCGACACTGCCGGGGCCGGCGCCGGCATGTCCGCCGCCGGCGGATCCGCGGTCAGGCCGACGACGATGCGGCGCTGGTCCGCCTTGTTGGCGAAGGCATGGGGCTGGAGATAGCGGATGTCCTCGTCCGCGTCCGACCAGTCGGCCACCGGCTTGCCGATGATGCGGCAGGCGGCATGGCCGGTCGCCCGGCATTCCACCTCGCGGAACAGGATCGGCCGGCCCATGATCACGCTGGTATAGCCCGAGGCATAGCCGATCTGCATCCAGCAGGCGGGCTCGGTACCGATGCCGTGGGAGGCGATGTGGACCTCGTCCTCGCAACTGTCGTGCCACAGCAGTTCGCCGAAGAAATGGCCGGTCTTCGAGTCATGCTCGATGCGCAGCGGCTCGACCGTGACGATGCCCTCGATCATGTGCAGCTGCGGGCCGACGGTGAAGAAATCGAAGAAATCGCGGGCGCCGTTGCCGCGCACCTTGATCGCCAGTTCCGCGTCCTGCGCCCCCGAGGCATAGCCCATGCGGGTGAGCAGGGCACGCGCCCCCTGGATGCCCAGGGTTTCGATCAATTCGTTCCTGAGCGCGCCGAGCGAGCGGACGTGCAGCAGGATCATGCGGCTGTCATCCAGCCAGATCCGCCCCGCCTTGGGGCAGAAGCGGATGCGCGCGGCGAGATCGTCGATGCTGGGCAGGTCGCCCCCGCCCGCCGCCGGCGGCTTGCGGCCGATACGGCCGATCACGGCCTCCGTTGCCGAACCTCCTTGTCGAACCGGCATGTCGCTCCCCCTTCGGTCATGATTTTTATGGTTCTTTCAGCGTTACGCGACGGTACGGGAAGGCCGGCCGCGGAACCGCGGCCGGCCGGCATGGATCAGGGCGCCTGGAAGCAATAGGCGGCGAGCTTGTTGCCGTCCGGATCGCGGATATAGGCGGCATAGGCATTGGGCGCGATGCTGCGCGGGCCCGGCGCCCCCTCGTCCCGGGCGCCCAGCGCGAGGGCGGCGGCATGGAAGGCATCGATCGCCGCCCGCGTCGGGGCGACGAAGCTGATGGTGCCGCCATTGGCATAGGTCGCGGGCAGGCCGTTGCCGGGCTTCAGCACGAAGAAGGCGGGGCCGTCCTCGCCCCAGATCGAGCCGTTCTCGCCGAGATCGGCGACGCGCTTGTAGCCGAGCCGGCCGAGCGCATCGTCATAGAAGCGGCGCGCGCGGCCGAGGTCGTTGGTGCCGACGCAGACATGCGTGAAAATGCTCATTCAGTCCTCCCGTTGTTGTTGTCAGAACGCGATGACGGCGCGGATGGATTTCCCGTGGTGCATGAGATCGAAGGCATCGTTGATGCGGTCGAGGGGCAGGACATGGGTGATCATGGGATCGATCTCGATCTTGCCGTCCATGTACCAGTCGACGATCCTGGGCACATCGGTCCGCCCGCGGGCGCCGCCGAAGGCCGTACCCCGCCACACCCGCCCGGTCACCAGCTGAAACGGACGGGTGGCGATCTCCTGGCCCGCCGCCGCGACGCCGATGATAATGCTTTCGCCCCATCCTTTGTGACAGCATTCCAGCGCCTGCCGCATCACCGTGGTATTGCCCGTGCAGTCGAAGGAATAGTCGGCCCCGCCCCGGGTCAGCTCGACCAGATGGGCGACGACATCGCCCGAAATCTTCTTCGGGTTGACGAAATGGGTCATGCCGAAGCGCCGGCCCCATTCTTGCTTGTCGTCGTTGAGGTCGACGCCGACAATCATATTGGCGCCCACCATCCGCAGGCCCTGGATGACGTTGAGGCCGATCCCGCCCAGCCCGAAGACGACCGCATTGCAGCCGGGCTCCGCCTTCGCCGTGTTGATCACCGCGCCGACCCCGGTGGTAACCCCGCAGCCGATATAGCAGACCTTGTCGAAGGGCGCGTCCGGCCGGATCCTGGCCAGGGCGATCTCGGGCACCACGGTGTAGTTGGCGAAGGTCGAGGTGCCCATGTAATGGTGCAGCGGCTGGCCCTTATAGGAGAAGCGGCTGGTGCCGTCCGGCATCTGGCCGCGGCCCTGGGTGATCCTGATCTTCTGGCACAGGTTGGTCTTGCGGCTGAGGCAATAGTCGCACTCGCGGCATTCCGGGGTGTAGAGGGGGATCACATGGTCCCCCGGCTTCAGGCTGGTGACCCCGGGGCCGACCTCGACCACGACGCCCGCGCCCTCATGGCCCAGGATCGCCGGGAACAGCCCCTCCGGATCCGCCCCCGACAGCGTATAGGCGTCGGTATGGCAGACCCCGGTCGCCTTGATCTCGACCAGCACTTCACCCGCCTGCGGCCCTTCCAGCTGGACCGTGACGATTTCCAGCGGCTTGCCCGCCTCGAAGGCTACCGCAGCGCGGACGTCCATTCCCACCCCCGTCAGAGGCCGAGCGAGGCGCGGAAATCGCGGGTGGCCTGCCGGGCCGCCGCGGCCGCGCGGTCGCCCTCGGGCAGGCCGGCGCAGAAGGCGTCGATCGCCCGGTCCGCCAGCGGTTCCCATTTCGCGATCCAGGCGCGGAGATGGTCGAGATTCGCCGGCTCCTTGCCGAGGAACTTGACCAGGGCCGCGGTCCAGGCGCGCGAGCGGGCGGTATCCTTCAGGATGGCGTCGGCGAGAAGGTCGAGCACGGAATCGTCGAAGCGGCGCGCGGCCCGACCGAGCTGGCGGACGCAGGCTTCGTCGATCGCGGGCTTGGCGACGAGGTTGAGGGCGGCGAAGGTCTCGCCGAACTCATAGACCACCAGGACCTTTTCCATCAGTTCGCGGAAGCCCTGCCATTCGGGCGATTTTTCCCAATGGCCGCGCTCGTCCTCGTTGAAGCCGGCGCCGGCATGGCTGCGCGCCAGTTCGACGGTGCGATACGAGATATGGGACACCGCCCGCAGCGCATCCGCCGCCTGGAAGGCATAGCAATGGGAAATGGTCGAGGCCGGGGTCGCGGTCGCGGCATAGGCCGAGACCATCTGCACCGTGTGGTGCAGGAAACGGCCGGGGGTATAGAGACGCGACAGGACCGTCTGCCATTCGCCGTCGAGGCCGGTGTCATGGGCTTCGTTGCTGAAACGGTCCATGATTTCGGCGACGTAGTTTTCCTGGCCTTCCTGGATGATGTTGTAACGCCGGTAGGTCACTTCCTCCGGGTCGCGGAAGGCCAGCCAGTCGTCGTGGCGGAGCGGCGACTCCAGCAGGTTCTTCTTGTACCAGCGGTTGATATAGGCATCGGGATCGAGCGAGGGCAGCGCCGGCCCCGGCTTGCCGGGCTGGGCATAGTCGTTCAGGAAATGGACGTCGAAGGCGACGGCTTCATATTCGCTGGGCTTGCGGCGCTGGGCGGACAGAGCGCTCCAGGTCTTCAGTTTCGTCTGCTCGACGGGACCTTCTCTCATGATTTCACTCCCTGGTTCTGTTTGCTTAGATACGGCCGTCGAGGAAGAAGCGGACGTAGCGTTCGGTCGCCTCGATCTGGCCGGCGAAGGAGGCGAGGATCGGCTCGATCTCCTGCATCAGGAACGGCCGGCGCAGCAATTCCTCGACCGTCGAGCGGCGGACGATGCATTCGCCGTAGACCGAGACCCGGAGATAGGCCCGCTTGTCGGCGACATGGACTTCATTGTCCGGATTGTCGCGGCGGATCGCCTCGACGATGACGTCGGCCAGTTCGCCCGCGCGCAGCACGGGGCCGACCATATTGGCGTTCGCGGCATTGCTGCGGCCGGTGGCGATGGACATGGTAACCTCCCAGATTTCTTGTTCAGGCCCCGACGCGGAAGGGCGCGATACCGTCGACACTGACCAGCACCTTGCCGTCCCTGACCCGGACCGGATAGCGCGCCAGCCGGCAGTCAGACGGGTTGAGGCCGTCGCCGCTGCGGCTGTCGAACTGCCAGAGATGGGCGCGGCAGGTGAGCACGCCGTTCTCGAAGCTGCCCTCGGCCAGCGAAATATCCTGATGCGGGCAGAGCGCCTGCAGTGCCGCGACCTCGCCGCCGATGTGATGGACGACCAGGATGTCATGGCCCGCGACTTCGAATTCCACGGCCTCGCCTTCCCAGATGTCGTCGAGATCGCAGACCGGGTGATAGGTCAGGACGGCGTCGACGCTCATTGCAGCGGCTTCCCGTCGTGCGCCGGCTCGAAGAAGAGATGAACCCAGTCCATGGCCTCGATGCCGGAGTCGCCGACCTTGACCTCGAGGGGCAGGGCCGCGTCGCCGTCGATCTTGCGCAGGCGGATTTGGGACAGCGGGCGTTCGGGGACATGGACGCCGACGACGAGGGAAGCCGCGGCCTCGATCAGGTCGGCGATGCGCGCCTCCGCCGGGATGGCGACGAGATGCACGAGGAAATCGCGCTCGCACGAGACGAGCAGGGGCAGATCGGACATTTCCAGTTCTCCAAAAGGGTCGGGGCGGCCCCGGCGCCGGGCGCCGGGGCCTGCGGTGCCGTTACTCGGCGGCCATCTTGGCGGGGGCATGCCCGGCAAAGGCCCAGGCGTAGTTCTCCGCGTCCTTGCCGCGCTCGGTCGGGGAAAGGCCCATGTAATTGAGCGCGCCCTCGTAGTTCGGCGGCAGGATCTTGCCGGCCAGGAACTGGTCGATCAGGGTCTGGTGCGCCGCATAGCGTTCCGGGTCCTGCTCGAACACCCATTTCTCGACATGGGACTGGAAGTAATACTTCTTGCCCTTGTAGGTCAGCATCTGGCCCTTGGGGTTCCACGGCTTGTCGGGCGAGGTGACTATGGGCAGGTTGTTGAAGGCGCAGACCACCGGCAAGGTCTTAGGCACGGTGAGGTCGGCCTTGCCGGCGCGGAGATTGGCGCCGATCTGGTCCCACAGCCGGCCCCAGTTGTCGTTCCAGCCCGGATATTTCGCTTCCAGCCATTCCCGTTCGGCGGGCGAGACGCCGGCCGGGACATTGAACCAGACCGTATCGCGATAGAGCCACCAGCCGAGTTGCATGCCGTGGTGGAAGCTGTTGATGTCCTCGAGGAAATAGTCCCAGTACCAGGGCAGGTCGAGGCCCATGTCGAGCAGGGTGCGCTCGAACTGGCCGACGATCCATTCCTCCATGAATTCCTTGAACGAGGAGGAACGCTTCTCCAGCGGCATGAAATAATCGATCACGGTGCCGGTGAGCAGCGAGAAGAAGCGGTAGGTGCGCCAGAAGCCGATGTCGACCGCCTTCTGCGCCTCGGCCTTGTAACCGTTCTTGACCATCAGCTTGAGGAGTGGCGCGCCGATCTGGGCATGGCGCGACTCGTCGGTCTGGATCGAGGAGATCAGGTTGGAGAAGCTGGTGTCGCCCGCCTCGGCCGCATCGCCGGCCAGGCCGATGAACTGCATGTTGGTGAAGCCGGTCTCGAAGGCGAAGGTCAGCATGATCGCCGTGGTCACGGCGTCGCGGCCCATGAAGACGTCGTCCAGCGTCGCCCGCGTCATGATCGCGCCCCATTCCTGGGTGCCGAGCAGCTTGTGGGCGAAATTGAACTGCGGGCTGTGCTTCAGGCTTTCATGGGCGAAATAGAGCTGGGCCTGGCCGTGGCGGATTTCGTCGAGCAGGCCGAAGGTCGCCATGTTGCGCATGCCCGGCGCCTTGCCGAAGCGCGCCATACGCCCCTCGGAAATCTGCGAGCTGGATTCGGCCAGCGAGACCGCACCGAAATGCAGCTTCAGGATCGAGTGCCAGCGCTGCCCCGCCTCTTCCATGAAGCGGGTCCGGGCCGCCGCCGTGTTGACGGCATAGACTCCCGCGTCCTTCTCGCGCTGGACTTTCACATATTCGGCGTATGAAACCTTGTAGGGTTCGTCGTATTCGGCCCAGGCCGCCTTCGGCATGTTGAAGGGATCGCTGATCTCGGGCGGAAACAGATCGGCCTCGGCGACGAAGGACGGCGTCCAATTGGTGTCGCGGGCGACATCGTACCAATCGCTTCGCTGCAATAGAGTCATGGTTTTTTTCCCTCCCTGGCGGCTGTCGCCGGCTTCGGCGTCTCTTGCCGTTATGCGCGGGCGGGGCCATCCCCTCACCCGCACAAAGGGATGGAAAGCTGATCACCGGCGCCGGCGGCCACCCCTGCGCCCGCCCTCCCAAAGGTTGGCCGATTATTTTGCGCCGCAGCGTGAATTCGCCGGCAATTCTTGGTCACGCCCGCGATTACTGCGCCGGTGAAATATTTATGTGCGATATGGGCGCATCGCCGACAGATCAGGCATGACACATCTTGTCCGCCGGTCTACTTTCGTGCCGGGAGGGACCGGGAGACAGGCGGAACGCCAGCCCCGGCCACATGTATATAAAGACAAAAGAAAAAAGAGACTGAGAAGATCCAATGCAATCTTCCCGCGTCTTGATCAGGAAGACGAAACTCCAGCCGCCGCATAACGACGAGCGGACCATCGCCCGTGCCCGCGTCACCGGCCGCTTCGACCTCGGGCCCGGGACGCCGATCACCCTGATCACCGCACCCGCCGGTTCGGGCAAGACCACGGCCATGGTCCAGGCCTTCCACCATTTCCGCCAGGCGGGGCTGCTGGCCGGCTGGGCCGGCCTCGATTACGCCGACAACGACACCACGGGGCTGATCGCCCTTCTCGTCTCGGCCATGCGCACGGCGGCACCCAATGCCTGCGCCGCCACGGCGATCCTGCTCGAAACCGGCCTGATGCCGCCCGAAGCCGTGTTGCAGCGGACCCTGCTGAACGAGATCGCCGACCTGCAGCAGGATATCGCCCTCTTCCTCGACGATTATCACTGCGTGACCGAACAACGCGCGGTCGAGCTGATGAACCTCGTTTTCGGCGCCAACACCCGGCGCCTGCGCTTCTTCATCGCCACGCGCAACCAGCACAATATATCGGTGGCGCGCCTCGGCATGCGCGGCCTGGTGCGCGAGCTGACCTTCCACGACCTTCAGTTCGACCCGGACGAGACGCAGCGCGTGCTGCACCTCTGGGGCCATACCGACGTCACCGAGAATCAGAGCGACCTCCTGCGCCAGAAGACCGAGGGCTGGGTCGCCGGGCTCCAGCTTGCCTCGATCGCGCTGGCGAACGAGCCCAACAAGGCGGGCTTCATCCAGGCCTTCTCCGGCACCAACAAGCGGATCGACGGCTTCATCTCGGACGAAGTGTTCCAGAAGCACCCGGAGACGGTGCGCGACTTCCTGCTGAACACCGCGATCCTGGAGCGCTTCACCCTCGACCTCGTCAATGCGGTCAACCCGGGCAGCGCCAATTACGAGAGCCTCGACTATATCGAACAGTGGAACCTGTTCCTGGTGCCGCTGGACGAGGAACGGAAGTGGTTCCGCTACCACCACCTGTTCAACGACTACCTGCGCCGCAAGCTGACCGAGGTCCATCCCGACCGGGTGGCCGGCCTGCACCGGACGGCGGCGCGCTGGCTGTTCGACAACGGCTATATCACCGAGGCGATCAGCCATGCCTTCGCCTCGGGCGACATGGAATTCGCCGGCGGCCTGCTGGACGAGGGTAGCGACGCCCTGTTCTCGGCCGGCCGCGCCATGACGCTGGAAACCTATGCCCGACGCCTGACCGACGCCCATATCCGCCGCCTGCCCCGCCTGCTTCTCGACCGCGCCTGGCAGAGCGAATTGCGCTGGCGCTTCAAGGCGGCGGAGGCCGATCTCCGCGATGCCCGGATCGCGGTGCAGACCCTTGGCTCCTCTTCCGCCGACTGCGGCTTCGACCTCGACTATCTGCGCGAGAAACTCTCCCACCGGGAGATGATGCTGAAGCTGCTGAACGACGACAGCGCCGGCGCCCGCACCGCCGCCCAGGACTGGCTCGACGCCCGCCACAGCAACGACATGTTCATGTATGCCTCGTCCCTGTCGGCCAAGATCCTGACCGACCGGGAGTTCTATCGCTTCGATCTGGTCATGTCGCGGGCCGAGGAGGTGCGCGAGATGTTCATCCAGCACGGCGCCTATTACGGCACCGTGTTCCATGATTCGATCGTCGGCCGCTCGCTCCAGCGCTGCGGCCGGCTGGACGAGGCGGTGGCGGTGCTGTCCCGCTCGCTCGGCATGGCGGTCACGCTCCATGGGGAAGCGACGCCGCTCGCCTCCATGCCCACCTCGCTGCTGGCCGGGATCGCCTACGAGCGGAACGACCTGGGCCGGGCGCGGCAGATGCTGGCGGGCTACCTGCCGCTCAGCAAGGAACTCGGCTTCGTCGACAATATGATGGAAGCCTTTCTCACCTCGATCCGCCTCGCCTTCCTCGACCGGGATTTCGCCCGGGTCGCCGCCCTGCTCGAAGAGGCGGACTGCGCGGCGGCGGAATTCGGCTTCGACCGCTTCCAGGGCCGCATCCTGCTGGAACGGGTGCGCCTTGCCGGCCTCGATTCCTTCTTTTCCCACGGGCTCGACGCGCTCGACCTCTCGCCCCTGCCGGACGCCTTCGACGATCCCTGGTCCATCCCCCAGCCGGGCACCCGGCACGAGACCGCGGCCCTGGTCCATGGCGAACTGATGATCGCCGCCGGCCAGCCGCGCCAGGCGGTCGCCATGCTGACCCGCTGGCTGCGCTTCGCCACCCATCGGCAGGCCCGGGCCGGCGCCGCCGCCATCGCCGCCCTGCTGGCCCGCGCCCTGGTCCGCGACGGCGACATCGAGGGCGCCCAGCGCATGCTGGCCGATGTCCTGAAGGGCATGACCCACGCCCGCTTCATCCGCAGTTTCGCCGACCAGGGCCCGGGCCTCGCCCCGGTCTTCGCCGCCATCCAGCAGCGCTGGCGCGAGCATCACCCGGCGGTCGCCGACTATGCCGGCGAGATCCTGCTGGCGATCGGCGCCCCCGGCCCGGCGGCCCGGACGGTGGCGGCCGATACCCAGGAGGTCGCCCTCTACGAGCCGTTGACCGACCGGGAGATCGAGATCCTGCGTCTTGCCGACGGTGGCCTGTCGAACGGCGAGATCGCCGCCGAGATGGCGATCGCCGAAAGCACGGTCAAATGGTACTGGCAGCGCATCTTCGACAAATTCGCCGCCCGCGGTCGCCGCCAGGCCATCCGCACCGCGCGGACTCTGGGCGTGATCGGCATGCGCTGATCCTTCTTCTCCAATCTCCGGCCTCGGGGCCGGGCGGTCGTGTCGATGCTTGCTGTGGCGGTGTTGCATGAAATCGATAATTCGGGATCGACGTGCCTCGATCAGGCGCCCGGCGATTTCATGAACAGATCAATCGGGCCCCGAACCAACCCCGTTCCGCCTGTCCCGCCCCGGTGCCGGCGCAACCTCGGGCGTGTCGCGATGCGCTGCAGCAATGCCGCGGCGAGACGGCCTTTGGAAGCCCGGGAAAGCGCCGCCCCGGGCGCCCCCGGCCACCGGATGCGGTGCAGCAGCGCGCACGCCGCGCTGCGGCCGGCAGGGCCCCCGCACCCATGCGCGGCACGCGGGAGAGCCATCGCCGGAGCGCTTGGCACGATCATTGCTGAAGAGAGCGGGAGCGGCGGCGGCAACCGCCACGCCAAGCCCTTATCCGGCCAGAGCAACAAGCCCACAGGGAGGGACAGCAATGTCGAAGCTGGCTTCTAGCGAATATTACGATCTCGTCCGGACGACGAACTGGACCCCGCGCTATGTGCCCGAGCAGGAAATTTTCCCGGAGATGATGTCGGGTGCGCGCGGCATTCCGGCCGAAGCCTGGGAGACCTTCGACGAACCCTATAAGGTTACCTACAGCGATTACGTCGCCACCCAGCGCGAGAAGGACGCCGGCGCCTATTCGGTGAAGGCCGCCCTCGAGCGCGCGAATTATATCGACAGCGCCGACCCGGGCTGGGTCTCGACCTTGCAGGCCCATTACGGCGCCCTGGCCGTCGCCGAATATGCCGCCGCCACGGCGGAGGCCCGCATGGCCCGCTTTGCCCGCGCGCCGGGCAACCGCAACATGGCCACCTTCGGCATGCTGGACGAGATGCGTCACGGCCAGATCCAGCTGTTCTTCCCGCACGAGCACACCAAGCGCAGCCGCCAGTGGGACTGGGCCCACAAGGCGATGCACACCAACGAATGGGCCGCGGTCGCCGCGCGCCACATGTTCGACGACATGATGTTCACCCGCGATGCCGTCAGCGTCGCCATCATGCTGACCTTCGCCTTCGAGACCGGCTTCACCAACATGCAGTTCCTCGGCCTGGCCGCGGATGCGGCCGAAGCCGGGGACCATACGTTCGCCAGCCTGATCTCCTCGATCCAGACCGATGAATCGCGCCATGCCCAGCAGGGCGGCCCGGTCCTCAAGATCCTGATCGAGAACGGCAAGAAGGACGAGGCGCAGAAGATGATCGACGTCATCTTCTGGCGGGCGTGGAAACTGTTCTCGGTGCTGACCGGGCCGATCCTCGACTATTACACCCCGCTCGAGCACCGCAAGCAGTCGTTCAAGGAATTCATGCAGGAATGGATCATCGGCCAGTTCGAGCGCCAGTTGAAGGATCTCGGCCTGGACCTGCCCTGGTACTGGGATGAATTCATCCGCGCCCTGGACGAGACCCACCACGGCATGCACATGGGCGTGTGGTACTGGCGCCCGACCGTGTGGTGGAACCCGGCCGCCGGCGTCTCGCCCGAGGAGCGGGAGTGGCTGGAGGAGAAATACCCGGGCTGGAACGCCACCTTCGGCCGCTGCTGGGACGTGATCACCGAGAACCTGCAGAAGGGCCGCGAGGACCTGTCGCTGCCGGAAACCCTGCCCACCATCTGCAACATGTGCAACCTGCCGGTGGTCGGCATGCCGGGCGACGGCTGGAATGTGAAGGATTACCAGCTGGTCCACGAAGGCCGCCTTTACCACTTCGGCTCCGAGGTCGACCGCTGGTGCTTCGAGCAGGACCCGAAGCGTTACCAGGGTCACCTGAGCGTGGTCGACCGCTTCCTGGCCGGCCAGATCCAGCCGCAGAACCTTGCCGGCGCCCTGCTCTACATGGGCCTCAACCCGGGCGAGATCGGCGTCGACGCGCATAATTACGCCTGGGCCGGCATCGGCAAGCAGAGCCACGCCGCCGAATGAGGCGGACGGGAGGGGGCCCCGCCCCCTCCCCCAAGTTGAAACAAGGGGAGGAACCCATGGCTATTTTTCCGCTGTCCTCGAATTTCGAGGGCGATTTCGTGATCCAGCTCGTCGTGGTCGACGACGCCTCGACCATGGACGAGGTCGCCGCCGCCTGCGCCGTCCATTCGGTGAACCGGCGGGTTGCGCCGCGTCCCGGCAAGGTAATGCGCGTCCGCCGCCATTCGACCGGCGAAGTCTTCCCGCGCGACCTGCAGGTGAAGGCCGCCGGCCTGATGCCGACCGAAACCGTCGACGTCATTTTCTCCGACATCTGACCGCGCACGAAGAGAGCAACATGGCGTTCGAGAAACTCTGCACGCTCGACGACGTCTGGGAAGGCGAGATGGAGGAATTCACCACCGCCACCGGCCGCGACGTCCTCGTCGTCTGCATCGAGGGCGGCCGGATCAAGGCCTTCCAGTCCATGTGCCCGCACCAGGAAATCGCCCTGATCGACGGCAGCTTCGAGGGCGGGGTTATCACCTGCAAGGCGCATCTCTGGCAGTTCGACAGCGAGACCGGCGCCGGGCTGAACCCGACCGACTGCCGGATCGCCGAATATCCGGTCGATATCCGGGGCGACGATGTCTTCGTCAATGTCGAAGGCGTCGAACCCTGCAAATCACATACCTGACGCGGGAGAGAAACATGTCCAAGCACAATGCCGCCGGCGACGCCTATCGCAACAACCGCGTCGGCCCGATCCTGCGCGCCGGGGAAGTGGCCCAGGCCGCCATCCAGGCGGTCGAGGAAGACAATCCCGGCAAGGAAATCCACGTCGAGGACCGCACCGCCTATATCCGCATCGAATGCGAGGACGAATGCATCCTGACCCGCGCGTCGATGGAGGAAGCCCTCGGCCGGCCGTTCCAGATGCGCGAGATCGAGATCAATCTCGGCTCCTTCTCGGGCCAGATCGACACCTCGCCGGAACGCGTGCGCTTCTACCTCGCCAAGCATATCTGACAAGAACCGACTGCCGGGAAGGAACCCCCAATGTCCGCCGCCCCCGAACCCCTGAAGCCGCTGAAGACCTGGTCGCATCTCGCCGACCGCCGCAAGCGCCCGAGCGAATACGACATCGTCAACACCCGCCTGCATTACCGCCAGCGTAACCCCGACGCGCCGTGGGAACTCGATCCCAACCTGCCGATGAACGACTGGTACCGCAAATATTGTAACGAAAGCCCGCTGAAGCACGGCGACTGGGACCTGTTCCAGGACCCGGACCAGCTGGTCTATCGCACCTACAATATCCTGCAGGACGGGCAGGAGACCTATGTCAACAGCCTGTTCGACCAGTTCAGCGACCGCGGCCACGACCAGATGATCTCGCGCGAGTGGATCGCCACTCTAGCCGCCTTCTTCGCCCCCGCCCGCTATCTCTACCACGGCCTCCAGATGGGCTCGGCCTATGTCGCCCAGATGGCGCCGGCCAGCACCATCACCTCCTGCCTCTATTTCCAGTCCGCGGATTCGCTGCGCTGGGTCACCCATACCGCCTATCGCACGGTGGAACTCGGCAAGGCCCAGCCCGACGCCGGCTTCGGCCGCAACGAGCGGCAGATCTGGGAAGACGCGCCGCAGTGGCAGGGCTTCCGCCGCCTGCTCGAGGAAGCGCTGGTGGTCTGGGACTGGGCCGAAGCCTTCGTCGTCTTCAACCTGGTGCTGAAGCCCGCGGTCGAGGAGGCCATGCTCGGCACCCTGTCGGAGGTCGCTCTGAGCAACGGCGACACGCTGTACAGCCTGCTGTCCCAGGGCCAGATGCGTGATGCCGAGCGTCACCGCCGCTGGGCCTCGCGCCTGGTCGAGATGGCGCTGGCGGTCGAGGGCAACCGCGACTGGCTGCGCGCCCGCGTCGCCGCCTGGACGCCGCGGGCCGAGGAGGCGATCGCCGCCTATGCCGCCGCCCTGCCGGAAGCCGACGGCGGCGCCCAGGCGCTGGCCCGCCTGCACGCCTTCCAGCGCGGCCTCGGCCTCAAGGATTGAGGCAGGGACCGGGCCCCGCCGCAGCGGCAGCGGGGCCCGATGCCGGATTGAACACGAATGACCCCAAACCCGGGGCAACGAAGAATAAAGCCTGAACGGGTGCGTAATCCCGATAGTCGAGGGAATAGTCATGTTATAGTCGCAATCAAACAAGGCTCCGCAACAAACAAGGGCCCGATAAAGATAACGGGGGGGATCCGAAAAATGGCGGCGGTCATCAGAAACTTTGCAGCAGCAAAGAGTGGCATGTCAGACCAAAATTCACCTTCCGGTAAATCGCGCACTTTCCCCGACATGGATGATCTCGCGGCACGTCTGCGGTTCTGCCCCCAGGTGGGGCGGATCTGGCTCGACGACAACCGCATGATCATGCTGCATAATCATGCGTTCGGGGCATTGCGCAACGAGCTGATCGAGACGATCGGCCTGCAAGGGGCGCGCGCCCTGCTCACCCGCATGGGCTATGCCTCGGGGGCGCGGGATGCCGAACTGGCGGTCAAGGTCCGCCAGGGCCGCGACTTCTTCGATTTCTTCAATGTCGGGCCGCAGCTTCACATGATCGAGGGCATCGTCACCGTCGAGCCGGTGCGCGTCGAATCCGATGTGAACACCGGGCGTTTCTACGGCGAATACCTGTGGCACGACAGTTGCGAGGACGAGGTCCATATCGCCTCGCACGGGATCGGTTCCGACCCCGCCTGCTGGATGCAGATCGGTTATGCCTCGGGTTACACCAGCATCTTCATGGGCCGGCCCATGCTGTTCCGCGAGGTGGAGTGCCGCTCGATGGGCCATTCCGCCTGCCGCATCGTCGGCAAGCCGGTGGCCGAATGGCCGGACGCGGAGGAAGACATCCGCTATCTCCAGCCCCATGCCTTCGCCAACCGCAAGAGCCAGGGGCCGATCGTGGTCAATTCCCGCGCCGCGGTCATGCCCGCGGCCGATGCCGCCGAGGCCAGCCGCTCGCCGGTGAAGGACCTGGTCGGCGCCTCCGCCGGCTTCAACATCGTCTGCCACATGCTGGAGAAAGTCTCCCGCACCAATGCGACCGTGCTGCTGCTGGGCGAATCCGGCGTCGGCAAGGAAATGTTCGCCCAGACCCTGCACCGGATCAGCGCCCGCGCCGAGGGCCCGTTCATCGCCATCAACTGCGCCGCGATCCCGGAACACCTGATCGAATCCGAACTCTTCGGCGTCGAGAAGGGTGCCTTCACCGGCGCCGTCTCCTCCCGCCCGGGGCGGTTCGAGCGGGCGAACGGCGGCACCCTGTTCCTCGACGAGATCGGCACCCTGTCGCTGGCCGCCCAGGGCAAGCTGCTGCGCGCCCTTCAGGAAGGCGAGATCGAGCGGGTGGGCGACCAGCGCAGCCGCAAGGTCGATGTCCGCATCGTCGCCGCGACCAATGTCGATCTGCGCCGCGGCGTCGCCGACGGCAGTTTCCGCGAGGACCTGTTCTATCGCCTGAACGTCTTCCCCATCCATATCCCGCCGCTGCGCGACCGGCGGGCGGATATTCCCCTGCTGCTGAACCATTTCCTCGGCTATTTCTGCCGCCGCCACGGCAAGAGCCTGACCGGCTTCACCCAGCGCGCCATCACCAGCCTCTATTCCTACAGCTGGCCCGGCAATGTCCGCGAACTGGAGAACATGGTGGAACGCGGCGTGATCCTGGCGCCGGAGGACGGCGCCATCGACCTCTGCCACCTCTTCACCTCGGGCGAGCGCTTCGAATCGGCCGTGCTCGGCATGGACCAGGAAGGCCACCTGAGCCCGGTGAACGAGGAGCCGGCGCCGGCCTCCGGCACCACCAGCCCGGAACAATTGGTGCAGACCTTGCTGCGCTCGCGCATTCCCCTCGACGAGCTTGAGGAATCCCTGCTGCGCGGCGCGGTCGAACTGGCCGACGGCAATATTTCGGAGGCGGCCCGCATGCTCGGCATCAGCCGGGCCCAGCTGGCCTACCGCCTGAAGAAGAATTGAGCGCCGGCCTATTTCACCTGCCGCTTCTCGAGCTTGCGCGCCAGGGTCCGGCGATGCATGCCGAGGCGGCGGGCGGCCTCGGAAATGTTGAAGTCGGTCTCGACCAGGGTCTCGTGGATGCGTTCCCATTCCAGCGTCTTGATCGAGGTCGGGCGCTGGCCCAGGGGAACCTGGGCGTCGCCGCCCGCGCGCTCGAAGGCGGCGATGATATCGTCGGTGTTGGACGGTTTCGGCAGGTAGTGGCAGGCGCCCAGCTTGATCGCCTCGACCGCGGTCGCGATGCTGGCGAAACCGGTCAGGACCACGATCCGCAGTCCGGCATCGTGCCGGTGCAGCAGCCGGACGCATTCGAGGCCGGAACCGCCGACGACCTTGAGGTCGACGATGGCATGGCGGGGCGAGAAGCCGGCCAGCAGGGCGGGCAGGCCCTCCGCCCCCTCGCAGCAGCGGACGTCGTAGCCCCGGCGCTCGAACGAGCGGCGCAGGGCGGTGGCGAAGGCGACGTCGTCCTCGACGATGAGCAGGCTGAGGTCAGCGCTCATGGGCGCCCCCTGCCGGCAAGGGCACGGGCGAAAGGGCGGCCACCGGCAGGGCCAGGGTGACGCTGGCGCCGCCGTCGGCGCCGTTGCGGGCGCTGACCGTGCCGCCAAGTTTCCGCACCACATTGGCGACGAGATAGAGCCCGAGCCCGCCCCCCGGCCGCCCCTTGGTCGAGCGATAGGGCTTGCCGAATTCCTTCAGCATCTCGGGCGCGAAACCGGGGCCGGCATCGCTGACAGTGACGACGATATTCCCGCCCTGGCGGCCGGCGGCGACGCCGATCCAGGCGGGCGAGGCTTCGAGCGCATTGTCGAGCACGTTGAAGATCACCTGTTTCAGGGCGGTGTCCGAGACGATAGGGACATCGTCGGTGATCACGCTGGTATAGTCGAGGGCGGCGGGATTGCGGCTGTCCCGCCATTCCTCCACCGTCTCGTCCAGGAAGCCGGCGAGGGTCGTGCGCAGCGTGCCCTCGCCCCGCATGTCGCCGGCGGACAGCAGGATGCCGGAGACGATCGCTTTGCAGCGTTCCAGCTGGGCCTGCATTTCCGCCATCTCGCGCTTCAGGTCCGGATCCCCGGCCAGGGCCGGCATGCGCTGCCAGTCGCCGAGGATGACGGACAGCGTCGCCAGCGGCGTGCCCAGCTCATGGGCGGCGCCGGAGGCGAGCAGGCCGAGGCGGACGACGTGATCCTCCTCCAGCGCACGCTGGCGCAGCGCCGCCAGATTGGCCTCGCGCGAGCGGAGGTTGCCCTGGATGCGCGACAGGAACAACACGACCAGGAAGGCGGCCAGGAAGAAGCCGATGAACATGCCCTGGACATGCAGGCTGAACAGGTCCTGCGGCCCGCCGTGGGGCAGGTTGAGCGGGTAATGGGCGAAGGTCAGCGCGATGAAGCCGCCGATCGAGACCGCCACCACCAGCCAGGCCGACCAGGCTTCGAGCAAGACGGCGGCCAGGATCACCTGCAACAGGTAGAGCGAGATGAACGGATTGGACGCCCCGCCGCTCAGGTAAAGCTGGATGGTGAGGGCGACGACATCGAGCAGCAATTCCAGCATCAGCTCGAAATTGGTCACTTCCTCGAGCTGCCGATAGCGGGTCAGGGCGACGATATTGAGTGCGATCAGGAACAGCACCACCGCCGCCATGGACGGCAGCGGCAATGTGATCCCGAGCATGTAGTGGACCACCTCCATGGTGATCACCTGCCCGCAGACCGCCAGCCAGCGCAGCTGGATCAGGATCAGCAGGTTCTTCTTGTTGGTGAAATCCTCCATCGCCCGCCGCTGCCGCCTCTGTCGTCCCCGGACCGGGATCAACTGTCTGATAGGCGATCCGGCACGGGAAGTAACGCACTATCCGGTCAGCGGAAGATCAGGTCGAGGCTGGCCTCGAACATGGCGCCGATGTCGAGCGGCCGGTCCGGCGCGATCACCCCGTTGTTGACCATGCCGACCCAGAGCGGCGCGATCAGCAGGTGGGGATGGCGGGCCAGGATCTCGCCCCCCGGCTCGCCCCGGGCGATGGCGCGGGCGGCATGCAGGCGGATATGATCGACCAGCGGGTGGAACACTTCTTCGCGGTAGACTTCCGCCAGGACCGGAAAGCGCGCCCCTTCCGCCAGGATCAGGCGGGCGACGGCGGCGCGGCCGCTGCTTTCGATCCGGCGCATGACCGGGACCAGGGTGCGGCGGAAATAGTCGGCCACCGTTTCCTCGGCACCGATCGCCTGGGCCTCCGCCTCCTGCAAGGGGTTGGTGACGATATCGCGGACGATGCCGGCGAACAGCGCCTCCTTGGTCGGGAAATAGAGATAGAGCGTGCCCTTGGCGAGACCGGCCCGCCGCGCGACCCCGGCCATGGTCGCGGCCGAATAGCCCTGGTCCAGGAATTCCGCCATCGCCGCCTGGACCACCTGGGCCCGGGTCCGCGCCGTCTTTTCCGGGCTGGGCCCCCGGCGCCGGGCCGGACCGGCCGATGCCCGCGCCCCCTGCCCGCTGTCCGTCCCCATTCGCCGCCCTCCATTCCTGCATGGCCGCATGTTCCGGCGGCATTTGATCTAAAATGACCAATTGGTCATTTTAAATGGGAATCACCGTCCCCCGACGGCTGGAGGCAATGATGGCACCATTTTCGCCGCGCTCTCCCTGGCTTTCCTTCATCCTCGTTGCCCTGGCCCTGGTCGCCGGGACCATGGGGGCGACCATGCCCAGCCCGCTCTATCCCCTGTATGAGACCGCCTGGGGCCTCGTCCCCAGCGACATCGCCGTGATCTATGTCGCCTATATGGCCGGGGTGGTCGCCAGCTTCCTGTTTCTCGGGCGCCTGTCGGCGCGCTTCGGCGCCCTGCCGGTGCTCAAGGCGGGGCTGGTGGTGGTCCTGGCCGGGCTTGCCCTTTGCGCCCTGGCGCCCGACCGCACCGTGCTCATCCTCGGGCGGGCGGTGATCGGGGTCGCGTCGGGCCTGATCACCAGCGCCGCCACCCTGGGCCTGATCGAGACCGAGCCGGCGGGGCCGGGGGGCCGGGCCTCGATCATCGCCTCCTCGGTGACCATGGCGGGGTTCGGCCTCGGGCCCTTCGTCACCGGCCTCGTCGGGCAATGGGCGCCGGCGCCGCTGCTGACCCCCTATGCCGTGGTCTTCGTCCTGGCCGGGCTGGTCCTGGCCGGGCTTGCCGTCTTCGCCGGGCGCGGGCAGCGCCCCGAGCCGCCGCCGGCGCTTTCCTTCATGCCGCGCCTGGTGCTGCCGGCGCAGCGCGGGCTGTTCCTGATCGCGGGCTTCGCGGTCTTCTGCGCCTATGCCCTGTTCAGCCTGATCGCCTCGCTGGCGCCGTCCTTCATCGCCGGGGTGCTGCCCTGGCACGGGCCGGCGGTCAGCGGCACCTTCGTCGCCGCCGTATTATTCTGTTCGGCCTCGGTGCAATGGCCCGGGCGGCGGCTCGACACCGGCCGGGGCCTGACGCTGGCCCTCGGGCTGATGAGCCTCGGCTCGGCCGGGCTCGGCTATGCCGGGGCGAGCGGCTCGATCCTGGCCTTCGCCGCGGCCGATATCGTCATCGGCATGGGACACGGGCTGGCCTTCATGTCCGGCCTCGGCCTCGTCAACCGGATCGGCCGGCAGGAAGGCGGGCACGCCGGCATCCTGGCCAGTTTCCTGACCATCGGCTATCTCGGCACCATCGTGCCCATCCTGGGCATCGGGCTGCTGGCCGATCGCATCGGCCTCGGCCCGGCGATCGCCGCCTTCTGCGCCGGCACCGGCGGCTTCTGCCTGCTGTTGCTGGCAGCCTGCCGCGGGCACCGGCGCCCGGCCCCGGTCAGAAGCTGGTCGTGATGCTGAGATAGAAGGCGCGGCCGGGCTCGTTGTAGGTATTGGCGCCTTCGCCGTTCGAATTGGCCTCGCGGAACAGGCGTTCGTCCAGCAGGTTGCTCACCCCCGCCGTGACCGAGGCATAGTCGGTCACGTCATAGGTCCCCGAGAGACCGAAGATCGCATAGGGATCGCGGGTGCGGAGCTGGTCCCCGGTCGATGCCGCCCCCGAGGTCTGGATCGTGCGCGGTTCCTGCTCGCCGTAATAGGTGACCGAGCCGGTCAGCACCAAAGCCTCGGTCGGGCGCCATTTCAGGGTCGAGTTGATGGTATATTCCGGGATCACCGACAGCGGCTGGCCGTCTTCCTTGTTATGGTTCTTCAGCATGTAGGTGAAATTCGTGTTCCAGGAGATATCCTGCGTCACCGGCACCAGGATATTGCCCTCGAGGCCCTCGACCAGGGCTTCCGGCGCATTGTCCCATTTGAACACGCGGCCGGTGCTGGTGCCGCCCGTGGTGTTGCCCACCGGCACGTCGCCGGCGACGATCTTGTTTTCATAGTCGTTGTGGAAATAGGTCAGGCTGGCGTTCCAGCCGTTCCGGTCGAAGCTGAGGCCGATTTCCTTGTTCACGCTGACCTCGGGATCGAGATCGGCATTGCCCAGGATATAGCAGCCGCCGCCCAGGTTGGGATAATCCACCGGGCAGCCCATGCCCATGGTGTAATAGAGGTAATTCGGATTGGCCTGATAGAGATTGGGGGCCTTGAAGGCGCGGGCGATACCGCCCTTGACGAAGATCCCGTCCGCCACCTCGACCGAAAGATTCAGCGACGGGCTGACGTTCGAGCCGAAATTGGAATTGTGATCGAAGCGAAGGCCGGGCGTCACCATGACCCCGGGCATCACTTCGATATTATCCTCGAGGAAGAGGGCGAAATTGTCCTGCTCCGCCTCGCCCGAGCGGCCGGAAGCCGAGATGCCCCCGATCGAACCGGTGGCGGCGCCGACCGTCTGCGAGACCGAGAACGGGTCGTCCAGCTTCTGCGTGCTCCATTCCGCGCCGGCGGTCAGGGTCTGGGGCGCCAGCACTTCGAAGGGGATGTTGATCTCGCCATGCGCCGTGTAATTGTCGAGCGTGGAAGTCGAAGTTACCGTCGCCGTGTTGATCGAGCCCTCGGGACCACCGGCCAGCCCTTCGTTCAGGCGGGTGTTGCGCGTATTTTCCCACTGGACATAGGCATTGGACCAGGCCCAGCCCCATTCGCCCTTGTGGGTGACCGCGAAGGTCCGCCGCAGCATGCGGTTGGTCTCCGCCCCGTCGTTGGCGAGCGAGGTCAGCAGGTCCGTGCCGGTGCCGCTGACCGCGCGGTCGCCGGCGTAGATATTGCCCTGGCGGCTGTAGGCGGCCTCGAAATCCAGGGTCTGCTGGGCGTCGAGCGCCCAGCGGGCGAGCGCATTGATATCCCAGTTCTCGACGCCCTCGCGCCCGGCCGGCGGGGTGACCCCGCCCGTGGCCAGATAGTCGCCGTTGAGGTCGAGGTCGTCCGCATCGGTCCGGTTGTAACCGCCATAGATGCGGAAGGACAGGGCGTCCTGCACCACCGGGCCGCTGAGGTTGAAGTTCAGGCGGCGGGAATCGCCTTCCTCGCCATGTTCGGGGACATTCACATAGGCCGTGGCCGAGCCGCTCAATTCGTTGGTGATCTTCTTCGTGATGATGTTGATCACGCCGCCGGCGGCGCCCGAGCCGTAGCGCGCGGCCGCCGGGCCGCGGATCACCTCGATCCGTTCGACCTGGTCGGCCGGCACCCAGTTGGAATCGCCGCGGGTGTTGCGCTCGCCGCTGCGGCCCATGCGGATCGAATTGCGCGAGGTCACGGGCTTGCCGTCGATCAGGATCAGGGTGTTTTCCGGCCCCATGCCGCGCAGGTCGATCTGGCGGTTGTTGCCATATTGCCCGGACGAGGAATTGCCCGACAGGTTGACGCCCGGCATGGTGCGGATGATGTCCATCAGGTCGTTGGTCGCGGGGCGTTCCTTCAGGTCCTGTTCCGTGATCACGGAAACGCCCGGCGCCTGCTTCAATTCCTGCTCGGCGGTCACCACCACGGTCGGCAGTTCCTCCGCCGCCGTCTCCTCGGCGGGGGTCGCCTGCTGGCCGAGCGCCACCGCCGGCATCAGGGCAAGCGAGAGATAGATCGCGGTCTGGCAACCGCGGGCAAAGGCATGGGAACGCATGTCGGACCTCGAACCAAAAGACAGGGAAGGGGAGCGCGGCCGGCGCAATCCCGATGGTTACGACGCCGTTCGATGCCGCCACGGTTCCGAAATCGCGCAGACCCCGGCGATGCCCTCCTAGCCCAGGCACCGCGGTCTTAGGATCATGATCTTAGTCGATTTTTCAAAATGATTTTGATTATCATTATTTGATCAAAATGGCGGCGCTAATCACATTATGCGCTCACCCCCGCAGGAGATTTGTGTGCGAAACGTCTTCGCACCGGGACCCCGCAGTCCCGCCCCTTCCCGTCCGATCATTGCAGGGAGAACTGACCATGACGGTGACTGTCCGGTCGACATCGGCGCGCCCCCTTTCGCGCGCCCTCATCCTCGGTTTGCTGCTGGCGCCACTGCCGGCGTTTGCAGACGGCGCCTTCGAGGCCCCGATTCCCTTCGCCGGCACGCTGCGCGTCTCGGGCGAGCAGGCGGGCGGCCCGATCGTCGCCGGCAATACGGTGACGGTGCAGGGCCAGGGGCTGGTCGCGGGCCAGAAGCTGGTCCTGCAGCGCGGCGCCACCGTGCTCAACCCGGGGGCACCGCTCGTCGTCGGCGTGGACGGCAAGGTCAGCGGCGATTTCAAGCTGCCGGCGGACGCCGCCATCGGCATCCATCCGATCGTCGTGATCGCGGAACAGCCCTCGGCCGCCAGCATCCTCGACCTCAAGGTCTCGCCGCTGGTGCCGGTCTCGGGCGCCGACCGTTTCGAGATTTCGGCCAACCGCATGGTCCGCGGCCTCTATCAGGTCGCCTATGGCGAGAACAGCAAGGCGCTGTTCGTCACCGCCGCCGTCGGCCGCCCGCCGGTGCGGGATTCGGCGCTGCTGAAGGTCGATCCGACCACCCTTGAAATCATCGCCCGGGCAACCCCGGCGGCGGCCCCCGAGCGGCCCCGTCCCGATCCCGCGGCGCGCCCCGCCTTCCTGGGCGGCGCGCCGGCAGCACCGGCGGCACCGGGCCCCGGTCCCGGCGGCGAAGGCCAGCAGCCCCAGGGGCCGGCGGTCTATGCCGTCTACGGCGTCGGCGTCGACGATGCCAACGGCACGGTCTGGGTTACCAACACGCGGCAGAACACGGTCGCCGTCTACAAGCAGTCCGACCTCTCCCTGGTCAAGCAGTTCGAGCCCGAGGCGGTGAACCATTCCCGCGACGTCGTGGTCGACGACAAACGCGGCCGCGCCTATGTCTCGGCGGCGATGACCAGCCAGATCGTCGTCTTCGACACCAAGACCCTGGAAAAGACCGCGACCATCGACATCCCCTCGACCAAGCGCGGCGACGAATTCCAGGTCATGAGCCTCGACCTCGACGCGGCGGGCGGCCAGCTCTTCACCGTCAGCCAGACCACGCCCGAAATCGCGGTGATCGACGTCGCCGCCGGCCGCGTGACCAAGGTCATCACCTACGAGGGCGCGAAGGGGGCCACCGGCGTCGCCTATGACCCGGTGACCAAGCGGATCTTCGTCTCCTCCTTCTCGAACGACAATCTCATCATCGTCGACAGCGAGAGCGGCAAGACCCTGCAGGTCGTGCCGGTCGGCGCCGGGGCGCTGAACGTCGAGTTCGAGCCGGTGAAGCGCCTCGCCTATGTCTCGAACCGGGGTTCGGGCACGCTGACCGTGGTCGATCCGGACGGCAAGATCGTCGCCAACCTGGACAATGGCGCGATGCCGAACTTCGCCGCCGCCGACGGCAAGGGCACCGTCTATGCCGTCAACAAGGGCCGGGGCGAGGATGAATCCGCCGATCGCCTGACCCGCATCCGGCTGGTGAAGTAAGCCGGCCCGCTCTCAGGCCCTCGGCAGTGCGCTGCCGAGGGCCGCGACGGCCCGCCAGCCATAGGCTTGGCCTTCCCCCTCGATCAGATCGTTCACCCGGCGTTCGTCGCCCCGCCCGGCCGGCAGCACGGGATGGGCGAAGCCGGCGAACAGGGCCATGGCCAGCGCCTGCCACGCCGCCCCGGCATTGCCGCGAAAGACCGGCAGGCGGGCGAGATCGGCGAAATTCCGGGGCCCGGCCGCCAGGGCCTCGAACAGCGGCGTGAACAGGGCGCCGGCCCCGGTGACCGGGCCGATCGGCGTGGCGAAGCTGATGTCGCCGCCCCGGGGCGCCCGGTCCGATCCGGCATAGGCAAAGCCGCACAGCGCCTCGATCCGCGCCTGGCCCGCCAGGGGTTGCACGCCCCGGACATAGAGATCCTGGCGCCGCCCCTGGTTCCGGGCGAGGTCGCGGATGGTCTCGGCCATGGCGGCATCCGCCACCCCGGCCAGGGCGGCGGCGGTCTGCCCCGGCAGGCACACGGCATCGATATTGTCGAAGGGATTGGCGCTGCCGGCATAGGCGCAGCCGATCCCCGACAAAGCACGGATGACGTCGCCCACATGCTGCGGCTGCCAATGCTCGTTCAGCAATTCATGGGCGAGAAAGCGGGGATCGTCCGCCAGGGCCCGCTCCACCCCTTGCGACAGCACCAAAGGATGGACGGCGAAGTAACCGGCCCCGGCCCGGCCGAGATCGGCCAGCAGGCGCAGGCCCGCGGTCAACCGTGCTCCCCGGTCCGACCCCGCGCCGGCATGGAGACGCAGGAACTGCCGCGCACCGGCAAAGGCCGACAGGCCGGGGTGGCACATGTAGTGAAGATAGACGACCCCGCCCGGGCGCAGGCGGCGGTCGATGAAGTCGAGCACGGCCTCGCGCTTTTCCGGCGCCAGCCAGGACCAGACGCCGTGGCAGACGATGAAATCGAAGCCGTCCCCATCCGCCGCGGCAGCGGCGAAATCCGCCGCCTGGAAACGGGCGTTGCCGATCCCGGCCCTGCCGGCGAAATCAACGGCATGGGCGATGTGCCGGGCATTGAAATCGATCCCGGTGAACTGCCCGAGGGGGTTCACCGCCGCCGTCAGCGCCGTGCCGAAGCCGGTGCCGCAGCCGAGGTCGCACCAGCGATAAGGCTTGCGGATGTCGGGCGCCGGCCAGCCGCGCCCGGCCAGCAGGGCGGCGATCCACACCGGCGTCATTTCCCGGTGGAAGAAATGCGGATAGTCGAGATCGTCGATATAGCCGGCCATGGCGCCCGCCGTCAGCGCCCGAAGGCGGGCCCTGCGAACAAGCGCCCGCGCTCGGTCCAGCCGGTCACCCCGAGGGCGAGACTGCCGAGGACCAGGAAGCCGCCCGCCAGCGGCACCACCGTGCCGTCGTAAAGCGCCCCGACCACGCCGCCGAAGACCGCCCCCAGCAGCATCGAATAGAAGCCGATGACCGAGGACGCGGTGCCCGCGATATCGCCCAGCGGCATCATGGCCAGCGCATTGAAATTGGGCATGGTCAGGCTGAGCAGGAACAGGCAGGCCGAAAGCAGCGCGGCGAAAAGCAGGAAGGGCGGCCGCCCGTCGAAGGCCAGCGCCACCAGGAACAAAACCGCCGACAGGACGACGAAGCCGCATTGCCCGGTGTGCAGCAGCCGGTGGATGCCGAGCCGCCGCACCAGCCGGGCATTGGCGAAGGAGGCCCCGCCCATGATCGCCGCGATGATCCCGAAGGCGAGCGGAAAGCCGGCGCCGAGCGGGTAGATCCCGGTCGCGAAAACCTGTTCGGACGAGGCGATATAGGCCATCAGGCAGGCATACATCAGGCCCATGGCCGTGGTCGCCCCGGCGCTCTGCCGGGTGGTGAAGCAGCGCGCGGCGGCAGCGGCCACGCGCCCGGGGGCAAGCGGCAGGCGCCGGGCGGGGGCCAGGGTTTCCGGCATGCGAAGCGTGAACCACGCCGCCAGCAGCAGCCCCGGCACCAGCATGCCGACGAAGGTCGCCCGCCAGCCGCCCGCCAGCAGCAGCAGGCTGCCATAGGCCGGCGCCAGCACGGGCACGGTGATGAACACCATCATGATCAGGGCCATGACCCGGGCCATGTCCGGCCCGTTGAAACGGTCGCGGGTGACGGCGGTGGCGATGATGCGGGTTGCCGCCGCCCCGCTGCCTTGGATCGCGCGGGCGACCACCAGGGTCTCGATATCCCGGGCGAGCAGGGCGACGATCGAGCCCAGGGTGAAGACCGCAAGCCCCGCCAGCAATACCGGGCGGCGCCCGAAGCGATCGGCCAGGGGGCCGTAGGCAAGCTGGGCGACGGCGAAAAAGCCCATGAAGACGATGACGACCAGTTGGATATCGTTCGGATCATGCAGCCCGAGATCGGCCCGCATCGCCCCGAAGGCGGGCAGCATGCTGTCCATCGCCAGCGGGCCCAGGGCCATCATGAAGGCGATGATGGCGACGAATTCGGCGAAGGGAACGCGGGGCGTGGCATCGGTCATGAAAGGGGCTTTCCCCGAAGGACAAGGGCGGCGCGTACCCTACAACCCCGCGCGCCCCGACCCATGATCGACATTTCCGATGCAGGGCCGCGGCTTTCTGCGGTCGGCACGGCCCGCTTGATCTGCTAGGACAGCGGGGCCGCTGCCTTTCGGGATCGACCATTGCCGCATCCGACCGATGGCGCGCTCGCCGCCTATGACAGGCTGGTGGCCCGCCGCCTCGCCCTGCTCGCCGCGCTTGCCGCCGGCGTTCTTGTTGCCGTCGCGCTCGACATGGCGACGGGCGCCTCCGCCCTCAGCCTGGACGATCTTCTGGCCGGGATCGCCGCGCCGGACAGCCTGTCGCCGCGGGCGCGGGTGATCCTGTTCGAGCTCCGCCTGCCGCTGGCCCTGATGGCGGCGGTGGTCGGCGCCGCCCTGTCGCTGGCCGGGGCCGAGATGCAGACGATCCTGAACAATCCCCTGGCCAGCCCCTTCACCCTCGGCGTCTCTTCCGCCGCTTCGCTGGGCGCGGCGCTGGCCCTGGTGCTGGGCATCAGCCTGCCGGGCATTCCGGCGGACTGGATCATTTCGGCCAATGCCTTTCTCTTCGCCTTCGGCTCGGTCCTGCTGTTGCAGGGCCTGACCAGGATCCGGGGCGCGGGGGTCGAGACCCTGGTGCTGCTCGGCATCGCCATGGTCTTCACCTTCAATGCATTGGTCGCCCTGCTCCAATATGTCGCCAGCCAGGAAGCCCTGCAGCAATTGGTGTTCTGGAGCATGGGCAGCCTCGGCCGGGCCGACTGGAACAAGCTCGCCGTGCTGTCCCTGGTGGTCGCCGTCGTCCTGCCCTTCTCGCTGCGGGCGGCGTCGGCGATGACGGCGCTGCGCCTGGGCGAGGACCGGGCGCGCAGCTTCGGCATCGACATCGGGCGGCTGCGCTTCGCCTCCATGCTGCGGGTCAGCCTGCTGGCCGCGACCTCGGTCGCCTTCGTCGGCACCATCGGCTTCATCGGGCTGGTCGGCCCCCATGTCGCCCGCCTGCTGATCGGCGAGGACCACCGCTTCTACCTGCCGGCCAGCGCGCTGGCGGGCGCGCTGATCATGTCGCTGGCCTCGGTGGTGGCGAAGATCCTGGTGCCGGGCACGGTGATGCCGGTCGGCATCATCACCTCCCTGGTCGGGCTGCCGGTGTTCCTGGCCCTGATCCTGGCCGGGCGTGGGCGCTGACCATGGCACTGGCCTTCGAGGTGCGGGGGCTTTCCGTCGGCTATCGCCGGCGCCCGGTGATCCGCGAGCTCAGCCTGTCCCCCCTCGCGGGCGGGCAGGTGGTCGCCCTGCTGGGCCCCAATGCGGCGGGCAAGACCACGTTGATGCGCGGCCTTGCCGGCCTGCTGCCGGCCCGGGGCTCGATCCGGCTGGACGGGCGGGAATTGATCGGCCTTGCGCCCGCCGCCCATGCCCGCCATGTCGGCTATATGCCGCAGACCCTGCCGCAGGGGGTGAGCCTGTCCCTGTTCGAGAGCGTGCTGGGCGCGCTCCGGGCCAACGGCCTGCCGGGGGGATCCGCCCGCACGGCGCGGGAACAGGCGCTGGCGACCATCGAACTGGTCGGCCTCGGCGCGCTGGCCCTGCGGCCGCTGGCGGAAATGTCGGGCGGGCAGCGGCAATTGGCCAGCCTCGCCCAGGCGATCGTCCGCGCGCCCGAAGTGCTGCTGCTGGACGAGCCGACCTCCGCCCTCGACCCCCGCCACCAGTTCGAGGTCATGCGCCTGATCCGGAGCCAGGCGCGGGCGCACGGGCTGCTCGCCATCGTCGTCTGCCACGACATCGCCCTCGCCTGCCGCTGGGCCGACCGGGTGGTGGTGCTCGACCCCCGGGGCCTTGCCGCCGAAGGCCCGGCGGCCGAGGTGATCACGCCGGAGGTCCTCGCCCGGGTCTATGGCATCGTCGCCCGGGTGGAGCGCTGCGCCCGCGGCTATCTTCAGGTCATGGTCGACGATACGGTCTGAGGGAAGAGCAAAGGCACGATCCGCGCCACCGCCGCCGCCCCGGTCAAGAGACCGTGGGGCAGCGGCAGGTCGTGGCGGACCAGCCGGCCGACATGGGGCAGCCAGCCATCGGGATCGATCACCCGGCCGTCCTCGCCCTGGGCCGCGCGGAAATGGAGCACCGGCCCGTCGAAATGGCCGTGGCGGTGACCGCGCACCAGCCGGTCGTTCGCCTCGACCACCCGGATCACGCCATCCAGCGCCCGGTCGTCCAGCGCGGCCAGGGCATGGCCTTGGGCGCGCAGGAAGCCGACCACGCCATCCCGGGTCAGCGGCCCGGCGCCGAGATCGGCGGGATCATGGCCGGCGATATAGAGCAGGGCGCGCAGGGCGGCGCCCGGCGCCGGCGGCGGTTCCGCCCGCCAGACCTCGGCCGGATAGGAATCGAGCATGGCGACGAGGCCGACCTCGCGCCCTTGCCGCCGCAATTGCACTGCCACCTCATGCGCGACGATGCCACCCACCGACCAGCCGAGCAGGTGGCACGGGCCGGCGGGCCACAGGCGTTCGATCTCGCCGGCATAATCGGCGGCCATGGCCGACAGGCTGTCCGGCAGGCGGGCCGCGGGATCGAGGCCCCGGGCCTGCACGGCATGGACCGGCCGCGCCGGCGCCAGCGCCGCCGCCAGTTCGCGATAGCACCAGCCGATCCCGCCCGCCGGGTGCAGGCAGAACAGCGGCGCCCCCGGCCCCTGGCCGAAGGTGATGACCGGGCCGAGGCCGTGGCCACCCTCGCCCCCCTCGCCCTCGATCCAGGCGGCAAGGCGGGCCACGGTCGGCCGCTCGAAGACGAGGCCGAGGCCGATCTCGCCCCCGAACCGCGCACGCAGGCGCAGCGCCAGCCGCGCCGCCAGCAGGGAATGGCCGCCAAGGGCGAAGAAATCATCCTCCGCCCCGACGTCCGCCCCGCCGAGAACCTCGGCGAAAAGGGCGGCGATCGCCTGTTCCGTCGCCGTCTCCGGCGGGCGCCCGGCCGCGGCCGCCACCACGGGCAGCGGCAGGCGGCCCCGGTCCAGCTTGCCGTTGGCGGACAGCGGCAGGGCATCCAGGGGCACGATGGCCGCAGGCACCATGTAATCGGGCAGGACGTCGGCAAGGCGGCGGCGGATCAGGCCGGGGTCCACCGTCGCGGGCACGGCATAGCCGACGATCTGCGCCTCCCCGCCGGCCCCGGGCGCGGTGATCACCGCCGCCTGGGCCACGCCGGGCTGGCGGGCCAGGTGCACCTCGATCTCGTCGAGTTCGATGCGCAGGCCGCGGATCTTCACCTGATGGTCCGACCGGCCGAGATAGACGATGGCGCCATCGGCCCGGTAGCGGGCGACATCGCCGGTCCGGTACATGCGCCCGCCGGGGCGGAAGGGATCGGCCAGGAAGCGTTCCGCCGTCAGGTCCGCCCGGCCGAGGTAACCGGCCGCGACCTGGCGCCCGGCGATGTAAAGATCGCCCGCCACCCCGGGCGGCAGCGGGCGCAGACGCCCGTCGAGAATGTAAAGCGCGGTGTTCCAGACCGGAAAGCCGATCGGCACCGGCCGGCTGTCGTCGTCCGGGCCGGCGGGCCAGAAGGTGACATCCACCGCCGCCTCGGTCGGGCCATAGAGATTGTGCAGCTCCACCCCGGGCAGCAGGTGGTGGAAACGGTCGCGCAAGGGCGCGGGCAAGGCTTCCCCGCTGCAGAAGACCCGGCGGGGGGCAAGGCCCGCCACCGCCGGCTCGTCCAGGAATACGGCCAGCATCGAGGGCACGAAATGCAGGGTGCCGACCGCTTCGTCCCGGATCAGGCGGGCAAGGCCGGCGGGATCGCGGTGCAGGCCGGGCGGCGCGATCACCAGGGTCGCCCCGGCGATCAGGGGCAGGAAGAATTCCCAGACCGAGACATCGAAGGTCGCCGGCGTCTTCTGGAGGATGCGGTCCGCCGGCCCGATGCCGTAATGATCCCGCATCCACAGCAGCCGGTTGACGATCCCCCGGTGCAGGTTGACCACGCCTTTGGGCGCGCCGGTCGACCCCGAGGTGAAGATGACATAGGCCGGATCCTCCGGCCCCGCCGCCGGCAGGTCGCCCGCCGCCCCGCCATCGGGGCCGAGCACCGGCACGCCGTCCGGCACCAGGGCTGCCAGGGCGGGCGACGCCACCGCCAGCACCGGGGCGGCGGTGGCGACCACGGCGGCGATCCGGGCCGGCGGATGATCCGGGTCCAGGGGCAGATAGGCGGCGCCTGCGCGCAGGATCGCGACCAGGGCGATCACGAGGTCGAAGGAACGGGGCAGCATGACCGCGACCACCCGCCCCGGCCCGGCCCCCTGCCCCACCAGCCGGCCGGCCAGGGCCCGGCTGGCGCGATCGAGGTCGGCGAAAGACATGTCCCGCCCGTCGAAACGCAGCGCCGATGCCGCCGGGTCCAGGGCGAACCCGGCCTCGATCAGGGCGGTCAGGGTGGTTTCGGGTACCGGGTGATCGGTCGCATTCACCTGTTCGACGAAGCGGCCGGCCTCGGCCGGGGTCTGGCTGGGCACGCCGGCCAGCCGGGGCGCCGTGGCGGCGGCGTCCAGGAACCACAGCAGGCGGTCGCGATGGGCTTCGGTTTCGGCCGCGCTGAACAGGTCCGGGTTGGCATCGACATCGAGGGTGATCGCGCCGCCGGCCGGATCGGCCCGGAAGGTCAGGGTCAGGTCGTCGACCGCGCCCGTGCCCAGGGTCACGCTGCGGCACGCCAGCCCCGGCAGGGCGAAGGGCCGCTCGAAAGGCAGGATATTCACCAGCGGCCCATGCAGCCGCCGCCCGCCGCCGACAAGGCCGAGGTCGCGGCGCACCTGTTCCCCGCGATAGCGCCCGTGGCGCCGGGCCTGGCGCAGGGCCTTGGCGGCCGCGACCAGGACATCCGCCAGCGGCGCCTCCTCGTCGACCGCGAAACGGACCGGCAGGACATTCATCACCATGGCCGGGGCCCGGGCCGCGACACTGCCCATCCGCCCCATGAAGGGCACGCCGAGCACGACTTCCGTTCCCCCGCCGCCGTGGCGGGCGACATAGGCGGCGACCAGGGCCGTCAGCACGTCCGGCCATGTCAGGTCGTTGGCCGCGGCAAGGTCGTGCAGCGCCCGCGCCAGCGATGCCGGCACCAGGGCGGCGGCGCGGTGGAAATGGGCGGCGGTGGTGGCCGGGCCCGGATCGGGCGCCGGCCGCGCGAACAGGTCGCGCCAGAACTGCCGGTCCCGGTCCCGCCTTGGATCGGCGCGGTAAGCCCGGTCCTCGTCGATCACCGGGCCCAGGGGGGCGAAGCCCGGCCCGGCCGCCTCCTGCCCGCTTTCTTCGCCGTAAAGCCCGGCGATGCGGCCAGCCAGCAGGGCGGCGCCATAGCCGTCGACGGCAAGATGGTGGATGCGCTGATACCAGAGCACCAGCCCCGGGCGCAGCAGGAACAGGACCTCCGCCGCCATGGGGGCGCGGGTCGGGTCCAGCGGGCTGGCCATGTCGGCGGCGATGCGGGCCCGGGCCTCCGCCCCCGGATCGGGCAGGGCGGTGAGATCGACCACCCGCAGGCGGGGGGCTTGGGCGGGATCGATCACTTGCAGGGGGCCGTCCGCCGTCTCGATCACACGCAGGGCCAGGGCTTCCGCCTCGGCGGCGGCGCGATCGACGGCGCGGGCGAAGGCGGCGACATCGAGCGGGCCTTCGATCTCGACATAATGCCCGGTGTTGTAGATCGGATTGCCCGGGGCGAGACGCTGGGCATACCAGATGCCTTCCTGCGCCTCGGTCAGCGGGAACGGCGGCGCGCTCATGACCCGCCCTGGGCCCGGCGCGCCACCGCCCACCAATGGGCCAGGGTCGGCACTTCGGCGAAGGCGGCGAATTCCGCCTTCAGGCCGCGCTCCTGCCAGCGCTGGACCAGGGTCATCGCGCGCATGGAATCGAGGCCCAGGTCCATCAGATTGTCGCCGTCGCCGATCTCGGCCGGGTCCTCGTGCAGGATCGCGGCGATCTCGGCCCGCATGGTTTCAAGCGTCAGCATCAGCCGGCCTCCGGCCCCAGGGTGGCGCGGAGATGGGCGCGCAGCGCCTTGCGGCTGATCTTGCCGACCGCCGTTTCGGTGAAGCGCTCGACGAAGACCACCTGGTCCGGGACCTTGAATTCGGCCAGGCCGCGCTGGCGGATCCAGGCCTTCAGGGCCGCCGCCTTCGGCTTGTCGCCGCGCGGGATGACGAAGGCGCAGCTCCGCTCGCCCAGGAACTCGTCGGGAATGGACACCACGGCGGCATCGAAGACCTGGGGATGGGCCAGGAGATGATCCTCGATCTCTTCCGCCGAGATTTTCTCGCCGGCGCGGTTGATATGGTCGCCGGCCCGGCCCTGGACGACCAGGGCGCCGTCGGCCCGGCGCAGCACGATGTCGCCGGTGCGGTAGAAGCCGTCGGCGGTGAAGGCGCGGGCATTGGCGCCGTCGTCGTTGTGATAGGCCCGGATGGTATAGGGCCCCCGGGTCAGGAGATGGCCGGCCTCGCCCGGGGCGACGTCCCGGCCGTCGTCGTCGACGATCAGGATCTCGTCGTCCGGGCTGATCGGCCGGCCCTGGGTGGTGACGATCGTCTCCTCGTCGTCGTCGAGGGCGGTGTAATTGACCAGCCCTTCCGCCATGCCGAAGACCTGCTGCAAGGTGCAGCCCAGCACCGGGCGGATGCGCCGCGCCACTTCGGGCGCCAGCTTGGCGCCGCCGATCTGGATCACGCGCAGGCTGGAAAGATCGTGCTGCCCCGCCTCGGCCGCGCTCAGCCACAGCAGGGCGACCGGCGGCACCAGGCTGGTCATGGTCACCCGCTCCCGCGCGATCAGGGGCAGGCAGGCATCGGGCGAGGGCGAGGGCGCCAGCACCACCCGCGCCCCGACATAGAAGGCGGACAGCGAGCCGGGCGAACTCATGGGGAAATTATGCGCCGCCGGCAAGGCGATCATCAGCGTGTCCGCCGCCGTCAGGCCGCAGATCCGCGCACTTTCCCGCAGGGTGTAGATATAATCGTCATGGCTGCGCGGGATCAGCTTGGACAGCCCGGTACTGCCCCCCGAAAGTTGCAGGAAGGCGACGCCGGCGGGATCGCGCGCCGGCAGGTCGCGCGGGGCGGCGCGCAGCAGGTCGTCATAGCCGACCTCCCCCGCCCCCGCCGCGCCGACGGTGACGACATGGCTCAAGCCGGGCACCCGGCCCCGGACGTCATGGGCCAGGGCGCAATAATCGAAGCCCTGGCCGGCCGCGACGATATGGGCCGCGGCCTCGCCCTTTTCGGCGAAATGGGTGATTTCGGCGCTGCGATGCCCGGGCAGGGCGAAGATCGGCAGGATGCCCGCCTTGAACAGGCCGAAGACGATGATGAAATATTCGCCGATGTTCGGCAGTTGCACGATCGCCCGGTCCCCGGCGCGCAGGCCGAGGTCCAGCAGCCCGGCGGCGAAGGCATCGCTGTCGCGGTCGAAATCGGCATAGGTCCAGCGCCGGGCGCCGCAGACGATGGCCACCGCATCGGGCGTCGCCTGCGCCCTGGCGCGGAGAAAGGCCCCGAACGTCTCGCCCCGCCAATACCCCTTGCTGCGATAGCGCGCGGCGGCTTCCGCTGACCAGGTCTGGGTGACGGGGATCATGTCCGCTCTCCGGCGCTGTAACATAGCCGATAACGGGCGGCCCGGCGGCGGGGCCCGGCACGGCGACCGAGGTTTCGGCTATGCCCCCTCCGGGCTTCTCCTGTCAACCGCGGCAGGGTCTTTCCCGCCCTCGATAAGATATTGATATCAAAGGCTTGCGCGGGACGAAGGAGACCCGGCACGTTCAATGCTATGTGGTGGTCCGGGCAGTTTCGGCGGTGAGCGGTGGCGCAGATCTTCGCACTTCAGGACACGGAAATCCTCGACGGCGGCGGCGGGCGCCGGCTTGCCCTCGGCGGGCCGCTGGCGCCGGCGCCGGCGGGGGGCATGCCCGTGCTCTATGTCCTCGACGGGGAAGAGATGTTCGCGACCGTGGTCGAGAGCCTGCGCCGTGCCTGCCGCCGGCCCGGCGCCACGGGCGTCGCGCCGGCGCTGGTGGTCGGCATCGGCACCGGGCCGCGCGGCCGGGCGTTCGACTTCGCCCCGGGGCCGGAGGGGGGCGCCGACGCCTTCCTGGCCATGATCGCGGACGAGATCTTTCCGCTGGTCGCGGCCCGCCACCCGGAAGCGACCGGGCCGCGCTTTCTCTTCGGCCATTCGCTGGCCGGGTTCCTGGCCCTTTACGCATTGGCGACCCGGCCCGCGCTGTTCGACGGTTATGTCGCCGCCAGCCCCTCGATCTGGCGCGACCCGGCCCGGCTGTTCCAGGGTATCGGCGCGCTTCCCGCCGCGATCGGCGACCGGGCGCTGCGGGTGATGACCGCGGTCGGCACCTGGGAACAGGATATGGCCCCCTGGCAGGCGCAGGCGCCCGACCGCGCCGCCATGGCCGCACGCCGGGCCGACCGGCGCATGGTCGACAATACCCGCGACTTCGCCGCCGCCCTGGCCGCCCTGGCCCTGCCCGGCCTGACCCTGCGCCATGAAACCCTGCCGGGGGAAGACCATGCCTCGATCGTGCCCATCGCCATTGCCCATGGGCTGCGCTTCCTGACCGCGCCGCCGGCCCTGCTCAAGGGCTGGCCCCAGCCATGACCGCGACCGCGCCATGATAGCCCTCAGGCACCGCGATCAGCGCCACCCGGACCGCCGCCGGCCCTGCCGCCAGGGGCTGGAGTTCCGGGCCGGGGCGATGCAGGACGAGGCCGGGGAAGCCGGCGCCGATGCCCTGGCCGGTCGCCTTCACCACCGCCTCCCGCGCGACCCAATGGTCGAACAGCGCGTGCAGGGGCCGGCCGTCCCGCGCGATCCGCTCGGCCTCGGCGGGCGCGAAGGCGCGGCGGGCGAAGGCCCCGACCTCCATCGCGCGGCGCTGCTCGACATCGATGCCGACCGGCACGGCGGCAAAGGCAAGCGCGATCAGGCCGCCGCTGTGGGCAACGCTGAAATGCAGGCCGGCACAGCCGGGGCCCAGCCCGGGCTTGCCGCCCGGCCCCTCCACGATCGGCACCGCCAGGGGATCGAGGCCCAGGCGCCGGCCCAGCTCGCGGCGCAGCAGGGCGCGGGCCAGCAGGCCGCGGGCCCGGTCCGCCGGCTGGCGGCGGCGGCCGATCGCCGCCCGCTCCGCCGCGGTCAGGGGCAGGCCGGCCTCGTCCGGGGCCTGGGCCGGGTCCAGGGCCTGGAGAATCACGTCGAACACCCTGCCGCCCCCCTCGCCCGGAAGCCGACATGACCCCCGCCTACGACCGTATCGCCATCGCCCTGCATTGGGCCGTCGTCCTGCTGATCCTGGTGCAATATACGACGGGCTGGACCTGGGGCAATTTCGAGCGCGGCAGCGAACCCCGCTTCTATCTGTTCAGGACCCATATCTATTCCGGCTATGTCGTGCTCGGCCTTGCCGTGATCCGCCTTGCCTGGCGCCTGGGCCATCCGGCGCCGCCCCTGCCGGCGGGTATGGGGCGGGCGGCGGTACTGGCCGCCGGGGCGACCCACGGCCTGCTCTATCTCGCGATTTTCGTCATGCCCGTGCTCGGCATCCTGGCCTCGACCGCCTTCGGCAAGAGCCTGGGACGCTGGCCGGGGGGCGTTCATGTCGCCCTGTCCTATGTCGTGTTCGGGCTGGTCGCGCTTCATGCCGCCGCCGCCTTCTGGCACCAGTTCGTGCGGCGCGACGGCCTGCTGCTGCGCATGTGGCCGGCCCGCCCCCGATGAAAGAGGAGACCATCTTGATCCGCGCCCCGATCACCCTCGACCGCCGCCGGGCCCTTGCCGCCGGCGGCGGGCTGTTCCTGGCCCTGATGGGCGCCGGGCCCGCCCGCGCCGCGCTCGACTTCACCGACATCCGGGGCCGCCCCATCCACCTGGACGGGCCGGCGCGCGCCCTGATGATCGACGACAGCCGCTATCTCGTCGCCCTGTCGATGATCAGCCCGGAACCGATCGCCCGGGTGGCGGCCTGGCCACGCGACCTGAACCGCCTGGGCGCGACCAATTTCAAGCGCTTCCAGGCCCGTTTCCCCGCGATCGACGGCCTGGCGCGGGTGCCCTCCTCCTCCGAGAGTTTCGAGGCGGAGCCGGTACTGGCGGCCATGCCCGATGTCGCCATATTCACCCTGAACACCGGCCCCAGCGACGCCCAGGTCGCCCTGCTGGAAGCCGCCGGGATCAAGGTCGTCTTCCTCGATTTCTTCACCGCGCCGTTCCGCCACCAGGCGCCGAGCTTCGAGATCCTCGGCCGCCTGATCGGGCGCGAGGACCAGGCCGCGGCCTTCAACAAATTCCGCCAGCAGCGCCTGGACCGGATCGCCGCGCGTCTCGCCGGGGCGACGGGCACCCCGCCCAAAGTCTTCGTCGAAGTCCATGCCGGCATTTCCCCCGAATGCTGCAATTCGCCGGGCAAGGGCAATGTCTCCGATTACATCGCCTTCGTCGGCGGCCACAATATCGGCGCCGACGTGCTGGCGACCACGGTCGGCCGGCTCAATCTCGAATATGTGATCGAGGCCGCCCCCGATATCTATGTCGCCACCGGCGGCTCCCATCTGGAGAAGGCGGGCGGGCTGGTGATCGGCGCCGGCTACGACCGCGAGCGGGTGCTGTCCGCCTTCCGAAAGATGGCCGGGCGCCCCGGCATCGCCCAGCTGGGCGCGGTCACCGGCGGGCGGGCCCACGGCCTTGCCCATGAATTGCTGAACTCCCCCCTCGACATTCTCGCGGTGGAAAGCCTGGCGCGCTGGATCCGGCCCGATCTCTTCGCCGATCTCGATCCCGCGGCGACCATGGCCGAGATCAACCGGGACTTCCTCGCCATCCCGCTCGACGGCACCTATTGGATCGACCTGCCACCAATTTAGAGACCTCTCAGGCGCGCAGCGTCGCGCCGCCGTCGACATAGAGGTCGGCCATGGTGATATGGCCCGCCCGGTCGGAGAGCAGGAACAGCACCGCATTGGCCACATCCTGCGGCACGGCCAGCTTGCCCAGCGGAATGCCGGCCTTGAAGGCTTCCGGCACGCCGGCGATCACGCGGGCGGCGCCGTCCGCGTCCGCCCACATGCCGGTCTGCATCGCCGTCAAGGTCGAGCCCGGGGCGACGATGTTGCAGCGGATGCCATGGGCCGCGAGTTCGAGCCCGAGGCAGCGGGTGAACATGGTCGCCGCCGCCTTGGACGCGGCATAGGCGGCCATCGAATGGCGCGGCACGCCCGCCGCATTCGAGCCGACGGTGACGATGGCGCCCCGGCGCCGCGGCTTCATGTAACCGGCCAGCGCGCGGGAGACATGGAAGACGCCATGGGTATTGACGGCGAAGACCCGCTGCCAGGCCGCGTCGCTGGTTTCCGTCACCTCGGTGGTCGAGAGCACGCCGGCGACATTGACGCCGAAATCGATCGGGCCCTCGTCGCGTTCCACCGCCGCAACCAGTGCATCGACCGCGCCGCTGTCCGCGACGTCGAGGGGGCGGATGCGGCCGCCGCCGGCGATATCGGTGGCGATTACGCGGGCGCCCGCCGCCTCCAGCCCTTCGACCACGGCGGCGCCGATGCCGCCGGCGGCGCCGGTGACCAGGGCGATGCGCCCGGCGAATTCACCCGCCGTCATCGCGCCGCCCCCGCGAAAACATCGGCAACCGTTTGCGTTGCCAGCGGCACGCCGACGCAATCGGCAATATAGGCAAGCGTCATCTCGTGCTGTTCCCGGGAAAAATCGGCCATGGCATCGGCGACGACGAAAGCCTCGACATCGCGCATGAAGGCATCGGTCGCCGTCGCCAGGCAGCCGATATGGGCATAGACGCCGCAGATCACCAATTGGTCGCGCCCGCGCGCCCGCAACAGGTGTTCGAGGTTGGAGCGGTGAAAGGCGCTGTAGCGGTGCTTGGTCAGGACGATATCGCCCGCCGCCGGTTCGAGGCCGGCGGCGATATCGCGATGTTCCGGCGCCGCCGTCATGCCCGGGCCCCAGAGATCGGCCTGAAGGCCCCGGTCGGGCCGGTACTGGTCGCCGTCCTGCGCGGTATAGAAGACCGGCACGCCGGCTTGCCGCGCCGCCCGGACCAGCAGGGCGACGTGGCGGACCAGGGGCGCCAGCGGCGCGGCGCCGGGGTCGTAGATGCGCAGGAAGTAATTCTGCATGTCATGGACCAGCAGGGCCGCCCGCGCGGGCGCCAGCCGCCAGGGCCCGCGCGGCGCCGGCAGGCGGGCGGGATCCGGCATGTCGTAGGGAGCAATCTTCGGCAGGGCCATGGGCGGACGTCAAACCTCCTTCCGGTCGAGATCGAGGGCGTCGAGCATGGCGCGGAACTTGGCCGCCGTCTCGGCGATCTCGGCCACCGGGTCGGACCCCGGGACGATGCCGGCGCCGGCATAGAGCACGGCCGCCGCCCCCGCGATCTCGGCGCAGCGGATCGAGACCATCCAGCGCCCGTCGCCCGCCTCGTCGACGTAACCGACCGCGCCGGCGAAGAAATCCCGCTCGAAGCCCTCGAGGTCGGCGATCAGGCGGGCGGCCTCGGCGCGCGGGGTGCCGCAGACCGCCGGTGTCGGGTGCAGCGCCCGGACGAGATCGAGCAAAGGCGCTTCCGGCACCTTCAGCGTGCCTTCGATGCGGGTGCCGAGGTGCCACATGCTGTCGGTCGAGATCAGGTCGCCGACCTTGGGCGCGGCCAGGTCGCGGCACCAGGGGGCGAGCGTGTCGAGAATGGCCTCGACCACCAGTTCATGCTCGCGCCGGTCCTTGTCCGAGCGGGCCAGCCCTTCGGCCGCCGCCCGGTCCAGCGCCGGGTCGCGGTCCCGCCGGGCGGAACCGGCAAGGGGATGGGAGAGGACACGTGTCCCCCGCTTCTCGATCAGAAGCTCGGGCGAGGCCCCGACCAGGCGGCGCGGTTGCCCGGCCCGCGCCGGCAGGGCAACCCCGAAGGCGGTGGCCGCGCCGTCCCGCGCGAGACGGCGCAGGATCCACGCCGGATCGAAGGGTTCGGCGGCGAGAAGGCGCAGGCTTCGCGCCAGCACCACCTTGCGCAGGCCCGCGGCCCCCTCGAGGGCGGCCAGCGCCCTTGCCACCGCGCGGCCATAGTCGGCGGGTGACGGCCGGGGCTCGATCGACAATACCGGGGGCGCCGCCGTGCCGGCCGCCATTTCGCGGCGGACGAGGCCGCGGCCGCGCCGCACCTCTTCGGGCACGAAGAAATGGCCGGCGCGGGTGCGGTCGAAAGGCAGGGCCCCGGCGATGAACACCGGGCGCGCAACCGGATCGGTTCCGTCCCGGGGACGGAGTCCGTGGCAGACGATATCCTCCGCCGCGGCGAGAAAAGCAAAAGACGAGGACGATAGATCCCAGCGCCCCGGCACCCGCTCGTCGGGCGCCGTCATGAAGCTGGCCATGGCATTCTTCCTGTTGTGCGCCGCTTCGGGGGCAGCGCGTGCACCATTATCGCCGCCCGAGCCCCCGGGGGCCGAAATCGGAATTCACGATCGGGCGGCGCCGCGCTCAAAGCTCGGCCCATTGGCGCAACAGGTTGTGATAGGTCGCGACCAAAGTCCGGACCGAGGGATGATCGTCCGGCAATTCCCCGCGCAGGCGGCGGATCGCGCCGTCCATCTCGTAGAGAAGGGCGCGCCGGCCGTCGTCGCGAATCATCGATTGCGCCCAGAAGAAGGAGCACCAGCGGCTGCCCCGCGTCACGGTTTCGACCCGGTGCAGGCTGGTCGAGGGATAGACCACCATATGGCCCGCGGGGAGTTTCACCCGCCGGGTGCCGAACGTATCCTCGATGGTCAGGTCGCCGCCGTCGTAAGCGGCGGGATCGGACAGGAACAGGGTGCAGGAGACATCGGTGCGCAGGCGGATGCCGTGCCCCGTGACCGAACGGATGGCGTTGTCGACGTGATCGTCGAACTTCATGCCCGCGTCGTAGCGGTTGAACAGCGGCGGATAGACGCGGAGCGGCTGGGCCGCCGAAATGAATTCGGGGCAGGTGCCGAGAGCGCGGAGCAGGCGGTCCGCCAGCCGGCGCGCAACTTCCGAGGTTTCCGGGATCTGAAGGTTGAACTTCGCCTTGGCCGATTGCTCGCCCGCCGTCACCTTGCCGTCGACCCAGGCGCTCCGCTCCAGTTCGGCGCGGATTCCGGCGACCTCGGCAGGTTTCAGGACGTCGGGGATGGCGATCAGCATGGGTTCTCCCTCAAGGCATGGGGCGGGCCGCCCGGCCCGCCCCCGCCCCGTTGCGCGTGACGCTCAGAAGGTCGCCGTGGTCGAGAAGATCACGGTGCGGCCGGCCGCCGGCACCAGGCGGTTGCTGCGGGTCTGGTCGTAATTGTCTTCGCGGTCGAACAGGTTGTAGCCGTTCACCTGTACGGCCAGGCCTTCCGAGAAGCGGTATTGCGCCATGGCGTCGACCGCCAGGTAATAGGGCACTTCGGTGGTCGTAACCTCGTTGGTGCCCGAGCGGTAGCCCTGCGAGACGAACATCTCGTCGTGGTAGCGGACGCCGGCGCCGAGGGTCAGCGCCTCGAGCGGGACATAGGTCGTCCACAGGTTGAAGGAATTGCGCGGCACGTTGTTGACCTCGCGCCCGTTCATCAGGGCGTTGGTGGTCGCATCCGTGCTGGCGAAATCGAGATATTCGCTGTCGATGAAGGCATAGGACGCCTGCACCGTCCACGCCTCGGTCAGCTTGCCGGTCGCGGTGAGTTCGAGGCCGCGGTTGCGGACACTCTGGCCCGAGGTGGTGATCGTGTTGGTGACCGGATCGACTTCCTTCGAATTGTCGCGCTCGACCTGGAACACGGTGATCCCGGTGCCGAGGCGGCCGCCGAAGAAGTTCAGCTTGGCGCCGACCTCGAAAGTCTCGCTGGTCGTCGGCTGCAGGTCCTGCACCGCCGTGGTGGTCGAGACCGGGTTGGTGCTGTTGCCGACGGAGGTGCCCGTCGCCGGCTCCGACGAACGCGACCACGACAGGTAATAGGTCTGCTCGTCGCTCGGCTCCCACACCAGGCTGGCCCGCGGGTTCCACAGGGTCTCGTCGATTTCGGCGCTCGACGTCGTGTTGGGCGTGGTCGGCACGAAGGTGGTGCCGGTCACCGTGCCGAAGGTGGTCAGGGTGCTTTCGGCGCTGTAACGCTCGAAGCGCAGGCCGCCCAGCAGCGACAGTTCATTGGTGAACCAGATCTGTTCGCTGGCGAAAAGCGCGAAACTGGTCGCATCCGAATCCCGGTTGTTGGTCGCGACATAGATCGGCGCCCAGTCGGCCTTGCTCGGGTTCAGCATGTCGACGGCGGCGGGACGGCCCTGGCCGATATTGCCGTTGGACTTGCGCACCGCCTCCTCATAGGCGAGGTCGGCGCCCAGGACGAACTGGTTCTTCAGCCCGCCCAGGGTGAATTCGGCAATGCCGGTGGTGATGTTCTGGACACCCCATTGCTCGGTATAGGTCGGGGTCGACGGGCCGCCCCGGCTCGCCACCGGCACCGTCGCCGGGTTGCCGTCGAGCAGGTTGGCCAGGCAGCTGCCGGCCGTAACCACGCCGGTGGTGGCGTTGGCGCCGGCGCAGCTGGGAGCGGTGGGCAGGAAATCGCGGGTGTAGAAGCCGAGCCGGCTGTCGTTGTGGACCTTCAGCCAGGGCGTCGCCTGATGGGACAGGCGGACGGTCAGGACATCGGCGACCGTATCGTCGTGATCGAGCGTGCCGCCGTACCAATTGCTGCGGTCGACCGGGGCCGGGCCGCTCGCCGCCGAGGCGATGCCGCCGGTGATGGAATTGGCGGTGGTCGGAATGCCGTAGTCCGGTACCCGGTCGTCTTCCTGGTGGAAATAGCCGATGGTCAGCTCGGTCGAGGTGCCGAGGCCGAAACCGATGGAGGGCGCGATGCCCCAGCGCTTGGATTCCGGGCCGTCGCGGTCGACCGGCCTTGTATCCGTATACATCAGGTTCAGGCGGACCGCCGTGGTATCGCCGATCTTGCGGTTGACGTCCGCCGTGGTGCGGGCGTGCAGGCCGAGGCCCAGTTCGCCGTGCAGGGTGATGAAATCGCCCAGCACCGGCGCCTTCGAGGTGGTGTTGATCGTGCCCGCGAAATTGCCGCGGCCGAACGTCTCGCCCGAGGGGCCGAGGAAGACCTCGACACTTTCGGTGTTCCAGGTGTCGCGCGTGTAGACGCCGAAATCGCGCAGGCCGTCCTGGGTGACGTCGGTCTGCGAGGAGAAGCCGCGGATGCGGAACTGGTCGCCGTTCAGGGCGCCGCCCTCGCCGATCTCGACCGTGACACCCGGCACGTTGCGCAGCGCCTGTTCGAGGCTGGTGACGCCCTGCTGCTCCAGCGTTTCCTCGTTGATCACATGGATCGTCTGCGGCGTGTCCTGGACGTCCTGCGGCAGGCGGTCGACCGCGGTCTCGCGCTTCTGGTTGTTGGCCGGGGCCGGCTCGCCGGTCACCGAGACCGTGGGCAGGGTCTCGACCGTCTGCCCGGAGGCGGCGGTCGGCGCCCAATTCCCCTCGGGCGTCAGCGTTTCGCCGGCAAAGGCGGGTGCCGCCATTGGAACGGCGGCAAGAAGCACCAGCATGGCGCAATGCGACACCCGGTTGCGTGAAATCATCGACATGGGCAGTCCCCCTAGACCTGCTCGATGGAAGGTGGGGTATTGCTATATTTTTTGATAATGACTCTCAATATCATTATCAGAAATAAAAATATACTCCCGGACGGATGCCCCGGCATTCCCGCGTTCTCGGTTGTGAAATTGGGCGGCACCGCCCCTCGCCGGCACAAATCGCCTGAAGTTCCGGCGGTGGTTTGCGCGAAATCAAATGCCGGCCGCAGTGCCCGTGATTACCTGACGCAAGAACATCTGCACTCGAATGGTGGTTACATGACAGTTCTGTTTCAATTGTTTAACCCCGTCGTCACAAGAAACGATGACGGCTTGTCGTTTCATCGTCTCTCGCTTGACTGTCCCGAATATTGCTCCCCACCACCCCCGAGGTCCGAGGAAAGAGGCCGATAATGGAGAAAGCGGAAGTCGTCGCCGCGCTTGGCCAGCAGAAACTGCTGCTGCCCGCACAGATCAAGGCCGCCCTGGCCGCCAACGACCGCCTGAAGTTCGCGCTGACCGCCCTTCAGGCCGCCGCCGCCCATGCGGACGGCGGCACCGAGGCGCCGCCCGACCTGCGCCGCGACTATGCGGCCGCCCATCTCGACGCGCCCTGGCTGCTGGCGCTGCCCGAGACCGCCTGGCGCGAGGGCGGCCTCCTGCACCTGACCGACCTGCCCCGGCTGGCCGAGCGCCTGCGCGAAGACATCCGCCTGATGGCGCGCCCCCTGAAGGACAGCGGGGACGCGGAACACCAGGCCCAGACCGCGCGGGTGGAACATTGGTGCGACTGGCTGGGCGGCTTCGACGCCGGCACGCTGGATGCGCCCCAGCTTGCCGCATTGACCGGCGGACGCCGGGGCGGCGAGGACACGTTCCACATCCTGGTCATGGACCTGCACAAGAGCCTGAACCGGCTGGCCGCGGCGCTTTCGGACGAAACCATCGACGGCGCCCACGCCTGGCAGCTCGAGACCGACGACCGCCTGCGCGTCGCCGCCTTCATGCGCGGCCTGAACAGCACCAAGGGCCTGAAGTTCGACCATCCGGGCCTCGATACCGCCGCCACCCGCGACGGCAGCCGGCTGCTGATCCAGAACGACATCGGCACCAACGACGTCCACGTCCTGGTGATCCAGGTCGAAGGGCTTGCGATCACGCTGATCTATTCCGACCTGCACGAGCTTCGCTTCAATTTCTTCCGCGACCTTCTGTCCGAAATCGGGGCGCAATGGTCGGGGGTCGGCGCGCAGCGCAGCGCCGGCCTGAACGCGGGCACCGACTATATCGTCGGCACCGCGCGCTTCGACTCCGCCGACACGGTGGCGCTGGACGCGGCACTGGAGGCGCTGGGGTCGCGCATCGTCTTCCTGATCGACTGGAACCGGGCGCGCAAGCGGCTGAACCGGCTGGTCGCCAAGCCGCTGTCGCTGTCGGTCCTGGCCGAGGCGGCCCGCCGCCGGGCCGGCCATATGGGCTGGCTGCTGGCCGGGGCCGAACAGGTGATCTTCGATGCCATGGAAGCGCTCTCGCCCGGCCATTTCCGCATCGGCGACCGGCTCGACACGGTTCTCGGCAGCCAGGACGCGGCGGACTTCCTGATCGAGGCGCTGGATCTGTCGGCCCAGGCGATGCTGGCCGGCCAGACGCCGGCCCTGATCGCCGACCAGATCCGCCTGCTGCTCTCGCGCCATGTCGCCCGCCACCGCGACGAATTCGCCCTTCTCGGCGAACATGCGGCCTTCTGCCACGCCCTGGCCGAGGGGCTGCGCGATGCGCTCGCCCATGGCCACGAAAGCGACCTCGCCGCGGCCCGCCGGCTCGCCGAACGGGCCAAGGTATGGGAGCGCAAGGCCGACCATCTGGTGATGCGCCTGCGCGAACAGGCCGCCGGCAACCCGCGCTGGCTGCCCTTCCTGCGCCTGATCGAAGAGGCGGACGATGCCGCCGACGCGCTGGAGGAAGCGGCCTTCATCCTGTCGCTGATCGCCGAGGACCATCACCAGGGCTGGACCGGGGAATTGCGCGCGGCCATCCAGCGGCTGGCCGACCGGGTGCTGGAAGCGACCCAGGACCACGTCAAGGCGATCGCCGTCGCGCGCATGCTCGACGAGGCGAGCCTGGCCGAGGACCAGGACGAATTCCTGGCCGCCTGCTGGCGGGTGGTCAATGCGGAAAAGGCTTGCGACGCCCTGACCCGCGAAGCCCGGCGCCTGTTCGCGCGCCGGGTGACGGATGCCGCCGCCCTCACGCTCGGCAATGATTTCGCCGCGGCGCTGGAAACCTCGACCGATGCGCTGCTGCGCACCGGCTATGCGATGCGCGACCTCGTCTTCACAAGGGTCGGCGCCGACGGCGAGAAGAGGCGGGCATGAGCGGGACGACCATCGGCGCGCCGGACCAGGAGCGCGCGGCACTTCACCTGATCGCGGCCGGAGCCCCGCTGGAGGCGGCGGCACGGCCGGAAACCATGGGCTTCAAGGCCTACAACCTGGCCCGGATGGCGGCGCTGCGGCTGAATGTGCCGCCGGCCTTCGTCCTTGGCACCGGTTACTGCGCGATGCCGGCGGCGGTCACCCCGGACCTGTGGCGGGGCGCCCTGGCGCGGCTGGAAGGGGCGACCGGGCTTCGCTTCGGCGACCCGCGGCGGCCCTTGCTGCTTTCCGTCCGCTCCGGTGCGCCGGTGTCGATGCCGGGGATGATGGAGACCCTGCTGAACATCGGCCTGACCGAGGAAACCCTGCCCGGCCTCATCCGCCTGACCGGCCACCCGCGCCTTGCCTGGGATGCCTATCGCCGGCTGATCGCCGGCTATGGCGAGGTGGTGGCGGGCATTGCCGCCGATGCCTTCGAGGCGGATCTTGCCGCCGTCCAGCAGGGCGAGGACGAGCGCGCCCTGGATTTCGCGGCCCTTCGCGATCTCGCGCGCCGGCATCTCGAAACCTACCGCCGGCTGGCCGGCGCCCCCTTCCCGCAGGATCCGACCGCCCAGCTCCAGACCGCGATCGCCGCCGTGTTCCAATCCTGGTCGAGCCCGAAGGCCACCGCCTATCGCGACCTGCGCGGGCTGGATCACGGCATGGGCACGGCGGTGACGGTGCAGCGCATGGTCTTCGGCAATGCCGGCGGCCTGTCCGGCGCCGGCGTCGGCTTCACCCGCAACCCCAGCGACGGCGTGCCCCTGCCCTGGGTCGATTTCCTGTTCAACGCCCAGGGCGAGGATGTGGTCAGCGGCCGCCGCAGCGCCCAGGGCCACGACCGGCTGGAGGCGGTGGCGCCCCGGGTCTGGGCCGAGCTGGTGGAGGCGACGAAAATCCTCGAGCGCCATTTCGGCGACATGCAGGACTTCGAATTCACGGTCGAGAACGGCGAGCTGTTCATGCTCCAGACCAGGGACGGCAAGCGCACGCCCCAGGCGGCCGCCCGCATCGCCCTCGACATGTTCGACGAAGGCCTGATCGACCGCGACACCGCCCGCGCCCGCACCGCCGGCCTCGATGCTGCGGCCCTCGCCATGCGCGTGGTCGTGACCGAGGCGGGCGAGGTGCCCGTCGCCCTCGGCCATGCCGCCACGGCGTCGAGCGGTGTCGCCACCGGCGCGATCGCCCTGGACGAAGCCCAGGTCGCCGCGCTCGAAGCCGGGGGACGGCCGGCGATCCTGGTCCGGCAGAACGCCGAAACCCATGACGTCGCCGTGCTCGACCGCGCGGTCGGCCTTCTCACCCGGCATGGCGCCCGCACCTCCCACGCCGCGGTGGTCGCCCGGCAATTGGGCAAGGTCTGCCTCGTCGGCTGCGAGGCGATGCGCATCGACGAGGCCGCCGGCCGGATCGGCTTCGGCGAGGCCTGGCTGGACCCGGGCGCGGAAATCACCCTGGACGGCAACAGCGGCACCATCTACCCGGGGCGGCTGCACACGATCGAACAGGTGCCGCCCGAGCTTCTCGACCGGTTGAGCCGGCTGGCCGAGCCCGCGTAAGCGGCGGCGCCCGGGCCGGGCGGAGGGTGTCGCCCCGGGGCGGCCCCCTCTCGCCGCCGCCCAAATAAACACATTAATTACGTAAATATATAATTTCTATTCGAAGAAAGTGTTTTTTCTGTCGGATCACAGAAGCATGCATTATTTTTATCTCATGAAACCCGGTGCCGTAGATTCCCGCCTCAGTCTTTCTAGGCTGCCGCCCATGACGGCGCTGCGCGCCTTCGTGGTCGCGGCCCAGCATCGGAGCTTCGTGCGGGCGGCGGATGCCCTGAACGTGACCCCGGCGGCGATCGGCCAGCAGATCCGGCAGTTGGAGGCCCATCTCGGCCAATCCCTGTTTCACCGCGACCGGCGCCAGCAACTGGTGCTGACGGAAACCGCGCTGCGCCTGCTGCCCGGGCTTGTCGACGGTTTCAACGCCATCATGGCCGCCGTCCAGCAATTGGCCGCGGACGACGGCGACCTGCCGCTGAATGTTTCGGTCGCGCCCTCGTTCGGGCTGAAATGGCTGCTGCCGCGCCTGAACCGGCTGCGCGAACGCCACCCGCAGTTCGACGTCCGCATCAATACCAGCGCGGCCCTGGTCGATTTCGCGCGGGAACAGATCGATTGCGCCATCCGCTTCGGCGCCGGCAATTACGAGGGCCTGTATTCGGAACTGCTGCTGTCGGATTTCATCCTGCCGGTGTGCTCGCCTGCCCTGCTGAACGGGCCGAACGCCCTTACCGATCCGGCCATGCTGCGCCATCACACGCTGCTGCATGACGATGGCGAAAGCTCGGCCGTCGGCGCGCCCGACTGGCGCAGCTGGCTGAAGCTGGCCGGCCTGCACGATATCGACGCCAACCGCGGCCCCCGCTTCGACCAGGCCCTGATGGTGATCGAGGCCGCGATCGCCGGCCAGGGGGTGGCGCTCGCGCGCAGCAACCTGGTCAGCGACGATCTTGCCGCCGGCCGGCTGGTGCATCCCTTCGGCGACCCGAAGAAGGTGCAGCATTCCTATTATTTCGTCTGCCCGCCGCACCAACTGCCGTCGCGGCGGATCCAGCTCTTCCTGGCCTGGCTGAAGGGGGAGGCGGCGCAGGAAGCGCCGCTGCTGCGCGCCCCCACCTCACCCCTCCCCGCGGAGGAGGAGGGCGCGGGCCGGTGAAATCCCGAGGGTAACCGCGGCCCCGACCCCCGGCACCGCATCGCCGGGGCTGAGACGGGCGACGACCTCGTCCCCGGTTTCGGTGCGGCCGTGCAGCAGGCGCCCCTCGCCGACGAAGATCACCTTCTCGACCCGGACGATGATCCGGTTCGCACTGTCGAGTGCCGGATGGGCATCCTCCGGCCGGAACGCCAGCAGGGCCTCCGCCCCCGGAGCGAAATCGGCGCCGAAACGGGCGGCGACGGTGAAGGTGCCCACGGCGCCGCGCACCCGCAGCCCCTGGTCGCCCGGCCCCTCGACGATCACCGGCAGGAAATTGGTGCGGCCGACGAAATTGGCGACATAGCGGGATTGGGGCCGGCTGTAGATTTCATCCGGCGTGCCGACCTGGGCCACCCTGCCGTCGCGCATGACGGCGATCCGGTCCGACATGGTCAGCGCCTCGCCCTGGTCATGGGTGACGAAGATCGCGGTGATGCCCAATTCGCCCTGCACGCGCTTGATCTCGGCCTGCAATTCCTCGCGCAGCTTCAGGTCGAGGGCGCCCAGCGGCTCGTCCAGCAGCAGGACCTTGGGGTTGATCACCACCGCTCGGGCCAGCGCCACGCGCTGCTTCTGCCCGCCGGACAATTGCGCCGGATAGCGTTCGCCGAAGGCTTCCAGCCGGACGAGGCGCAGCGCCTCCCGCACCCGGGCCGCCACTTCGGGCTTGGGCAGGCGGCGGACCTTCAGGCCGAAGGCGATATTCTCCGCCACGGTCAGATGAGGGAACAGGGCATATTGCTGGAACACCATGCCGATGTTGCGGCGGTGCGCCGGAACCCTGGTGATATCCTCGCCGTCGAACAGGATGCGCCCGCTCGACGGCGGCACGAAGCCGCCGATCATGCGCAGGCAGGTGGTCTTGCCCGATCCCGAGGCCCCGAGCAGGGTGACGAATTCCCCCTGCCCGATATGCAGGTCCACCTCGCGCGCGGCGTGGGACTTGCCATAGACCTTGCTGATATTGTCGAGACGAACCGCGACCATCTGCCTGCTCCCCGATACGCGTTACATCGATACGCTTTACATTACTTCCGGGCGATCACGAGGCGCTGCCAGAGCTCGACCGCCTTCTCGTGGTTGTCCCAGAACACTTTCCAGTCGGGCTTGAACAGGGCGCGGATCTCTTCGACCGTGCCCGGCAGCCGCTGCGCCAGTTCCGGATAGGCGGCGATCACCGGCGCCACCGATTTGTTGGACGGGCCATAGGGGATTTCCCAGGCCTGGCCGACCTGCGCCACCGGATCGAGCACGTAATTGATGAAGAGATTGGCCTCGCGCACATGGGGCGTGCCCTTCACCACTTCGATCGTGGTGGTGGAAGCGACGGCGCCTTCCTTCGGCAGCACGAATTTCAAGGGGAAACCCTTGTCGATCAGGCCCCAGCCCCGGCCGGAGGCGATGGGCGCTGCCCAAATGTCGCCGGTCGGGAACAGTGCTTCCAGCTGCACGGTCGAGGAGAAATAGGAATGGGCCTTCAGTTCGGCGATCTTCTCGATGCCTTTCTCAGGCGTGGAAACATCGCCGCCGGCAAGGCGTTCCGCCTGGATCAGCAGGGCGCGGCCGGCGCCATGGGACAATTCGCCCACCGCCACCTTGCCGGCCAGGCGCGGATCCCAGAGATCGGCCCAGGAGGTCGGTTCCGGAATGCCCGCCGCCTTGAACTTCTCGACATTGTAGAGAATGCCGAAGGAATAGAAGATCTGCACCGGGCCGTAACCGTCCGGGTTCTTGGCCTCGTCGTAGAGCCGGTCGAGGTTGGTCACGATCGCCGGATCGACCTTGTCGATGATGCCGGCCTCGATCGCGGTCGGCTGCAGGTCGCCATCGATATAGATGACGTCATAGGGCACATTCCGGCCCTTGGCCGCGACCAGCTTGGCGATATGGTCGAGGGGGTTGGCGTCGATGAACTGGACCTTCACGCCGGTATGCTGGGTGAAGAGGTCGGCGGCATATTTCTTCTGCGTTTCGGTGAAACGCCCGCCGTAATTGCCGACGCGGAGCACGACGTCCGACGTCGCCTGCGCCAGGGCGCTACCGGCCAGCAGCGTGGTCAGGGAAACTGTTGCAGCGGCGATGATGGTCTTCAACATGGTGGTCACCAGGAAAGAATGGGATCGAGAGCGGACGGGGGAGCGGCAGCGCGGCGACAACAGGCGAAGGCAGGGGACATGATACGGTTCTCCGTCGTTGGAAAGGTCAGCCGCGGGCGGCCGTGGCGAATTTCTCGATGCCCGTCAGCCGGTCGAGGCCGAGCATGATGAGCAGCGAGGCAAGGGTGACCAGGGTGCTGATGGCCATGATGTCGGCATCGAAATTGAACTCGACGGCGGTATAGATCTTCACCGGCAGGGTCATGGCATCGCCGCCGCCGACGAACAGCCCGACCGCGATATCGTCGAAGGACATGACGAAGGCGAAGATCGCCCCGGAAATGATGCCGGGCAGCAGGATCGGCAGTGTGACCTTGAAGAAGGTCTCGACCGGGCCGGCGCCCAGGCTCTGCGCCGCCTCCTCCAGGGAAACGTCGAAATTGGCCTGGGCCGCGATCACGGCGCGCACCACGAAGGGAATGGTGAAGGCCGACTGGCCGAGGATGAGGCCGGTCACCGTCCCGGCCAGGGAGAGATCGAACAGATCCCACAGGACCAGGGTGAATTGGAAGGCGGCGACCGCGATCACCAGGGTCGAGACCATGAGCGGCGACAGGCAGAAGGCGGACAGCGCCTCGCGTAAGGGAAAACGCCCGCGCACCAGGGCGAGCGCCGCCGGCGTGCCGACCAGGGTGGCCAGCGCGGTGGTCCCGGCCGCGACCACGAGGCTGACCTTCAGGGCATCGATGTAACCGCTGCCGATCGATTCGTACCAGGCGGTGGTGAAGCCGGTGGGCGGAAAGGTGAGCGCCCCGGAGGTCGAGAAGGACGAGACCGCGACCGCGAGGATCGGCAGCAGCAGGAAGACGAAGACGCCGGCGATGAAGAAGGCCAGCAGGACGCGGACCAGGCGGTTCATTGCCTCTCCCTCCCGATGCGAAGTGCGAGCAGGGTGGCGGCGATCACCACGGCGAGAAGCACCACCGCCGCCGTCGCCCCGAAGGGATAGTTGAGGACGGAGCGCACCTGCTGCTCGATGAAGACGGCCATGACCAGCACGCGCTTGCCACCCATCATCGCCGGGGTGATATAGGCCGCGATCGACAGGGTGAAGACGAGAAGGCCGCCGGCCAGCAGGCCCGGCCGCGACAGGGGCAGCACCACCCGCCAGAAGGTCTCGAACGGGCCGGCGCCGAGGTTGGTCGCCGCCTCCTCCAGTTCCGGTTCGATGCGGCGGATCACCGTGATCAGCGACATGATCATGAAGGGCGACAGGGCATGCACCAGCCCGATCACCACCCCGGTCAGGTTGTAGACCAGCTTCACCGGCTGATCGACGAGGCCGAGCGACAGCAGCAGCCAGTTGACGAGGCCGGAATCGCCCAGGATCGGCAGCCAGCCGAGGTTACGCACCACGACGCTGATCAGCATGGGCGCAAGCACGGCAAAGGTCAGCGCGCCGCGCCAGCGCGACCGGGTGCGCGCCAGGAAATAGGCGACCGGGTAACCGATCACAGCGCAGATGGCGACCACGGCGAGGCCCACCACCAGCGTGTCCAGCAGGATGCCGAGATAGAAGGGATCGCCCAGGAAACGCAGGTAATTGTCTAGCGTCCAGGCCGGGCCGATGCGCCCCATGCTGCCGCCTGGGTGCAGGCTGTTGACGGCCAGGAAAGCCAGCGGCAGCACGAAGACCAGCAGCAGGGTCAAAAGCGCCGGCACCAGCAGGCTGAACCACCCCGGTTTCACGATGCGCCGCGCCGGCGCCGCCAGGCGCACGGGCCGGCCGGCCGCCGCCCCCGCCGCCAGCAGGACATCGATATCGGCCGTGGCCGTGGCGGCATGTTCGCCCCTCGCCTGTTTCGAAAATGCCATTGCCCGCCCCTTTTACACACCACGAAATCCGGTCAACCTGCCCACGGAAACATTGATCCGTATTTATCGACGTCCATCACGTCATTTGTGTATTTTACAGGCGCAAGTTTTTCTTTCCCGCCCGCCCGTCATCATAGCTTGGTCGAGATCGGCGGCAGGCGGCCGTTCAGCAGGAAATCGCCGATGGTCCGGTATTTGTAACTGACCGGATCATGGGTGGTATGGGTGCGGGCATTGCGCCAATGCCGGTCCATATTGTGCCGCCGCAGCGTGGCCGAGGCGCTGCCCAGGCGATAGAGCCCCTCACTGACCCGGAGCGAGCCGACCTCGGCGCTGGCCTTCGCCTCGGCCACCGCGATCGAGGCTTCCGAGAGGGCAAGCTCCAGGGCCTCGCCGCTCAGGGTGCCGGTCACCTGGGCCTCGGCGGCTCGGTCGAGAATGCGGGCGGCGCGCAGGATCATGGCTTCCGCCTGATGGACCAGCACCGCCATCTCGCCCGCGGCCAGCAGGGCATAGGGATCGTCGGTCTGGCGCTCGACGCCTGCTTCCGGCATGGGACGGGTATTGTTGCGGGCGTAGTCGATCACCTCGTCCAGGGCGGCCCGGGCGATGCCGGCGTCGATGGCGGCATGGAAGATCTGGGCGCTGGCCCCGACATAGGAGCGCTGGCGGCCGAAATGGGGCTGGCGGATCACCTCCGCCTCCTCGACCGGGACATCGTTCAGGATCGCGGTGCCGCTGGCCGTGGTGCGCTGGCCCATGCTGTCCCAGTCGTCCTCGATGGTGAAGCCTTCGCGCTTGCGCGGCACCACGGCCAGGATGCGCTCGCCCTGCTCGGTATCCGCCGAGACGAAGAGATATTCGGCGAAGAGACTGCCGGTGCAGTAGTATTTCCGCCCGCGCAGCAGCAGGCGGCCGTCTTCCCGCACCAGGCGGGTATTGACCTCGCCGATGGTGCGGCCGCCGCGCTCGGCGAAGGCATTGGTGATCAGGTTGCCCTCCAGCACCTTGCGGTACCAGAATTTCCGCTGCTCCTCGGTCCCGTCCAGCAGCAGGACGTCGAGGAAGAACAGATGCGGCTGGATCGACTGGGCGATATTGGGATCGCCCCGGGCGATCTCGATCAGCGCCTCCGACATCTCCACGAAACCGACGCCGCGCCCGCCATAGCGCCGGGGCACGCGCAGGGCATGGAAGCCGCTGGCCTTCAGGCGCTTCATCTCGTTGAAGGGCAGGCGGCGCTCGCGGTCGCGGTCGGCGGCGTCGCGGGCGAAATCATCGGCCAGAAGGCGGGCGAGACCCAGGGCGTCGCGGGGATCGTCGCCGTTCTGGGCCAGGAGGGTGACATTGCGGCTCATGACGGGTCCTCAGACGGCAACGGGCTGGCGCAGCAGGCGGAAACGATTGTCGGGGTCCCGGTTCAACTGGCTCAGCAGCTTCACCTCCCAATCCAGGTAATCGATCATGTGGCTGGTGGTGTCGCCCGGCCGTTCGCGCGGCGTGAACCAGACGTCGTCCACCGTATCGAGCGGGTGGGGAATGCCCTTTTCCAAAGGCTGGCCCGCCGCCGCCCAGGCCCGGTTGCCGCCGCCGAGCAGCAGCAGGCGCGGCCGCCCCGGCACGCCGGCGACCCCGGCCGCCCGGAGATCCGCCGCCGCCAGCCGGGCCCAGGTGCCGTCTTCCGAGGTCAGCACCAGCGCCTCCGCCCCTTCGGGCAGATGGTCCGCCAGCCGGGCCCGGATGCCGAAGCGCGCCCCCGGCACATGCCCCGCCTTATGGGCCTTGCTCAGCGCCAGGTCGATCACCTCGACCCCGCGATCGCCCAGCAGGGCCAGCAGGCGCTGGGGCGAGACGCGTTCGATATCCTCGTCCTCGATCCCGGCGAGGCCGAGCACGCGGGGCGTCCCCGGCCCGGTTTCCAGGGCGCCCTGGCCAAGGCCGCCATCGAGGACGAAGACATCCGCAAAGCCCAATTGCTTCAGCCAGAAGGCGGTGATCCGCGCCCGCCCGAGGCCGGCATCGTCGACCAGCACAATACGGGCGCCGAGCACGGCGGCGAAACTGTCCGTCTCCTGCACCAATTGGCCGCCGGGGGCGGACAGGCTGCCGGGCATATGGCCCTCGCCATATTCCGCCGGGGTACGGACATCGAAGAGATAGAGCGTGCGCTCGCCCGCCGCCTGCCACGCCTCGAGTTCCGAGCGGGCGACGGTGCGAACCCCGGCCTCGGCCGCGACGCGGGCCCCGGCCACTTCGGCGAAGGCCCGGGCCTTGGGCGAGACGGTGGCGGGCGGCCGCCCCTCGGCGCCAATGGCAAGGTCGAGCCCCGCCATCGCCCAGGCCATGGTGCCATCCTTCAGGGAAACCACGGGATTGGGCAGGCCGGCGCTGATCAGGGCCTGGGCGCCGATGATGCTGCGCGTGCGCCCGCCGCAATGGACGACCACGAGTTCGTCCGGATCGCGCACCAGATCGGCGATCCGGAACGGCAATTCGGCGCCGGGCGCGAAGATGGAACCGGGCACGGTGTGATTATGGTGTTCCTCGAAGGGGCGGGCATCGAGCAGGGCGATCTTCTCGCCCCGGGCCCGCCGGTCCGCCAGCTCGCGCGCGGTGATCCAGGGCGTGCCCCATTCATGTTCCACCACTTCGGCGAAAGCCTTGCTCGGGACATGAACGCCGGCATAGAGCGGATGGCCGGCCGCCGCCCAGGCGCCGTTGCCGCCCTCAAGGACATGGACGCCGGTATAGCCGAAATCCGCCAGCCGAACGGCGGCACGCTGCGCCACGCCCTCGCCCGCATCGGTCAGCACGAGCCGCACCGCCGGCCGGGGCAGCAGCGCGGGCGCCAGCACTTCGAGCCGGGACAGCGGCAGGTTGGCGGCATGCAGCAGGTGGGAGGCGGAGAAACTCTCCTCTTCCCGCGCGTCGAGAATGGCCAGTTCACCGCCGTCATGCAGCCATTGGCGCAGCGTGGCGGGGGTGATCGCGGGGATTTTCGTCGTCATGTCGCTGCTCCCTCAGTGGCGCAATCCCGCCTGCCGCAGCAGGGGCAGGATGCGGGCACCGAAAAATTCTAGATCCGGTTCGTAATCGAAGAAGTTCACCTGGATGCCGTCGCAGCCCGCCGCCTTCAGGCGCAGGCATTGCTCCACCACCTGTTCCGGCGTGCCGAAGATCTGGATATTGCCGCCGATGATCCGCTGCTCGCGCCGGTGGCCGGACCAGGACTTGGAATCGCCGCCGGAGAAGCCTTCGACGAAGGCGGTCAGCGCCGCCTCGTCGGCGCCCTCGACGATGCGGCGGTGGACGGCCTCCACTTCCGCCGTACTGTCGCGGGCGATGATATGGGGGTTGATGATGGTCTGAAGGCGCCGGCCTTCCTCCGCCGCATAGGCTTTCAGCCGCGCATTCACCGCCGGCAGCACGTCGAGCGCAGCCTCGATCGCGGCCCCCGCCGGGCTGGTGATGAAGACGAGGTCGGAATGGCGCGCGGCATAGCGAAAACCGGCATCCGACGAAGCCGCACTCACCAGCAGCGGGCGGCGATGGGCCGGCCGGGGCGAGACATAGGCCCCCTTCAAGGACCAGCGCGCCCCCTGGAAATCCAGTTCCTCATCCTCGGTCCAGAGCTTTTCGACGATGGTCGAGAATTCGTCGAGCAGGCGGTAGCGCTCGTCATGGGCGATGGGGGCCTGGCCGAATTTATCGGCCTCGCCCTGCAGGAAGCCGGTGACGAGATTGGCGCCCCAGCGCCCGCCGGTGATGTGGTCGAGGGTCGCGCCGATCCGCGCCAGATTGAGCGGATGCCAGCCGTAAAGCGCATGCACGGTGGACAGCAGCACGATGCGCGAGGTCCGCGCCGCCAGCGCCGCACTGGACGCGAGCGAATCGAGCGAATTGGCCCGGAACCGGGTGCGCCCGCCGAAACCGTCCTTGCCCAGCCAATTGGCGAAGCCGAAGGCGAGGTCGAAGCCGATCGCCTCCGCCCGGGCGACGAGGCGGGCGTTGTAGTCGAATGTCCAGTCGGTGCCGCGCGGGGCGTCCGACACCGTCCAGCCGCCGGCGTATAGCGGCAGGAACAGGCCCAGCACCAGGGGCTGGGCCTGCAACCGCGCCAGGGGCGCCTGATCTTCCCGCGCAGGGGTGATGATGGACAATGCGGTGTTCCATTGCGTTGCCGGTTCCAGCCGGACTATCCGCGCAGGCACCGCTTTCGGCCAAGGCAATTACAATCGTGACCCGACAAACAAATTTTTTCCGAATTCCATCTGTGCTTAATGGAAAGCCGCGCTTTAGCCCGGCCCAAGAATTCCTTTCTTGCAAGGCCGGCCCCGGGCGGCGGCAAATGGCCGGCCGGCGGCCCGCGCCCGCCGGATACCGTTTATGTTACATGAAGGCAGCCCATGTCCGACCGCGCCCGCCAGATGTCCCTTGCCGGTTTCCTGATCGCCGGCCCGGTGGTGCACAGCCATGCCCTTTGGCGCAACCCGGCCCGGCCCCTGCCCTTTCTCAGCGCCGATTATTATCTCGATATTGCCAGGACGCTGGAGGCCGGCTGTTTCGACCTCCTGTTCTTCGCCGATCGCCTGGGCATCGGCGACCGTTTCGGCGCGGACAAGGACACTGGGCTCCGCCACGGCGACCAGGATGCGACGCGCCTGGACCCGATCCCCGTGCTGTCCATGATCGCGGCGGTGACCCGGCACCTGGGGCTGGGGGCCACGCGCTCCACCACCTATGACCAGCCCTATAACCTGGCGCGGGAATTCCGCACCCTGGATCACCTGTCGGACGGGCGGGCGGCGTGGAATGTCGTCACCTCGATGAACGACGGCGAGGCGGCGAATTTCGGCGTCGACAGCCACATGGGCCACGACGAGCGTTACGACCGCGCCGACGAATTCCTCGACCTCGCCTTCAAGCTGTGGGACAGCTGGGAAAGGGACGCCCTGATCCTGGACCGCGAGACGGGCCTGTTCGCCGATCCGGCCAAGGTCCATTACGTCAACCACGAGGGGCGTTACTTCAAGTCCCGCGGCCCCCTGAATATCCCGGCCAGCCCCCAGGGCCGCCCGGTGATCATCCAGGCCGGCTCCTCCGACCGGGGGCGCAGCTTCGCCGGCAAATGGGCCGAGGTGATCTTCACCCTGGCGCCCGACCAGCCGTCGCGCCGGCGCTTCACCGACAGTATCCGCGCGTCGCTGGTGGAGGCCGGGCGGGCGCCGGACAGTTGCAAGGTGCTGCCCGCGATCATGCCCTTCATCGGCGAAACCCGGGCGGCGGCGGAAGCGAAGCGCGACCTGCACAACAGCCTGGTTTCCCCCGTCGTCGGCCTGTCCACCCTGTCCGGCCATGCCAATGTCGATCTTGCGGGCTTTCCCATCGAGGCCCCGGTCGACGAATTGCGCGGCAGCGGCACCCAGGGCAATCTCGCCATGGTTTCGCGCATCGCCCGCGAACGGCAGATGACGCTGGCCGATGTCGGCCGGGAATACGGCCAGAGCGTGATGGTGCCCCAGATCTGCGGCACCGGCGCAGAGGTGGCGGAGGAACTGGCGGCGATCTTCCTGTCCGGCGCCTGCGACGGTTTCGTCGTCTCGCCCGCCTTCCTGCCCGAGACTTATCGCGAGTTCGTGGCCGGGGTGATCCCGCATCTACAGGAACGCAGCGTGTTCCGCCGGGCCTATCCGGCCGGGACGCTGCGGGACAGGCTGTTCAATTAAAACAGAACACGTCAGTAAAAATTTCCATTTCTCACCATCGATAATTTAATTGGCTTCAAGAACACACATCATCCGTCCAAATTCGGCCGTGGATATCGACCGCGCGGCCCGCCGCGCGGCATGGAGGGGATATGATGCGTGTGACGAAGACCCTGGGCCGGCTCGCGGCCCTGAGCGGGGCTGCCCTTGCCCTGGCCCTCGGCCTTGGCGCGACCGCTGCGCGGGCCGAGGAGAGCTTTCCCATCGGCGTCTGCCAGAGCACGGCCCAGGGCCCGGCGAAATTCGCCGCCGCCCTGCTGAAGGGCACGGAACTCGCCCTTGAAGGCGTCAATGCCAATGGCGGCATCGACGGCAAGAAGGTCGTCATCGTGCCGGTCGACGTCGGCAACAACGATCCGGCGCAGGCACGGCTGTCCTTCACCAAGGCGTTCGAAGTCGACAAGATCAAGGCGCTGCTGTGCTGGGGCACCAATGTCCTGGTCCAGAACGGCCCGCTGATCGACGAGGCGGGGGTCGCCACCTTCACCATCTCGCAAGGCTTGAATGTCACCGCCAAGGCGAAGCTGATCCAGCAGTTGGAGGCGGTCACCACCCTGCAATGCCGCGCCGTCGCCCGTCACCTGAAGGCGAATTTCCCGCAGGTGAAGACTTTCGCCGTGCTCTATGTGAACTACGAATTCGGCATCGAAAGCCGTGACCAGTGCGAGATCGAATTCGGCAAGGAAGGGATCAAGCTGGTCGCCTCGGAAGGCCATCCGAACGCGCCGAGCGACCTGCGCGCCCAGACCACCAAGCTGCTGGAAGCGAAGCCGGATGCGATCTATCTCGCCCCGATCGGCGGCGGCACGGTGCCGCTGGCGATCCGCGCCGGGCGCGAACTCGGCTATGAAGGCCTCTACATCACCCATAGCGCCGGCGATACGCCGGACGTCTATCGCCTGAAGCTGGCCGAGCAGAATTTCTTCTTCATCAGCCATGTGACGCCGGATCAGGCGCCGCAGGCGGTGAAGGATGCGATGGACACGCTCGGCGGCTATGCCGGCGCCGGCTTCGACTATGGCTGGACCATCGCCCATATCGCCAACGAACTGAAGGCGGACGGCAAGGAAATCACCGGCACCGCCCTGATCGAGCGCCTGCGCGCCGACAGCCGGGTCACCACGCCGCTGAACGACTTCATCTTCCTTGCCGACGGCAAGACCGTGCGCCCGCTCGGCGTCTTCGGCGTGAAGGACGGCGGCCGTTACCTGGTGAAATCGATCGCGGCCAGCGATCTCGAATGACGCGTACGCATCCGGCCGGCACCCGCCGGCCGGACCGTTCCGGCGGAGGCAGTACATGCTTGGCAGCCTGACCCCCTATGTGATCAATGGCATCGCTCTCGGCCTTGCCATTTCGCTCGTCGCCCTCGCCCTGGCGCTGGTCTGGCGCACGGTCGGGCATATCGATTTCGGCCTGGGCGCGGTCTATCTCGGCGCGGCCTATACCGTGCTCTATCTCAAGGGGGAAGTGCAGGCGCCGCTCTGGGTCGCGACCCTGGCGGCGCTGGCGGTCGGGCCGGCCATCGCCATCGCCATCTACTGGCTGGTCTATCGCCGCTTCGTCTCGCGCGGGGCGCCCCTCTTCGTCCTCGTCCTGGTGGCGCTGGCGGTCTTCATCGCGGCGCAGAACGGTGCCGGCGCTGTCGTTTCCGCCCAGAAATTCTATTTCATCGACGACATCATCCCGGGCTGGACCGTGGCCGGCACGCGCCTCAACGCCGTGCAGATGGTGAAGGTCGCGGTCAGCCTGCTCGCCCTCGGCGGGGTTGCCCTGTTCTGCCTGCGGACCGACATCGGCCGCTGCATCCTGGCGGTCGCCGACAACCGCAACCTGGCCCAGGGCCTCGGCATCAGCAGCGCCGTGGCACATACCTGGACCTATGGCGTCGCGGGGCTGATCGTCGCCGCCGCCGCGATCCCGGAGGCGGCGGAATCCGGCGTCGATCCCTATATCGCCACCAGCCCCGTCTTTCTCGGCATGGCGGCGATCATCATCGGCGGGCTCGGCCGGTTCCGCAATCCGGTGCTGGGCGCCATCCTTCTCGGCCTCTGCTTCCACCTCGCGGTCTGGGCCTTCTCGTCGCGCTGGCAGGAGGTGATCGCCTATTCCCTGGTGATCGCGGCCCTAGCGATCCGGCCCCAGGGCCTGTTCGGCGGCATGACCATCGCCCGCGAGCGGCCTTGAGCGCGGGAGACCCAGCATGTCCTATCTGATCGACGTCGCCACCCTTGCCGCAATTCTCGCCATCGCCACCCATGGTTACATGCTGATCAAGGGATTGGGCGGGTTGCTGCACCTCGGCCATGCCGTCTTCTACGGCCTCGGCGCCTATGGCGCGGCCATCGCCAGCGTGAAACTGCTGCCGGCCGGGGCCTTTCCCCTGTCGCTGCTGCTCGGTGCCCTTACCGCCGGCGTCGGCGGGTTGCTGGTCGGCCTGCCGGGGCTGCGCGACCGGGCGCGCTATTTCATGATCGTGACCTTCGCGATCCAATTGATCTTCGTCACCTTCATGATCAACCTCGAGATCACCGGCGGGCCGGACGGCTTGAACAATATCCCCGGCATCGCGCTCGGCCCCTGGCAGCCGGGCTCGAAGGACGTGATCGCGCTCGGGCCGCTTCAGGTCACCTATCCGGTCCTGAAGCTGGCGGTGATGATCGGCTTCGCCGCCCTTTCCTTTCTGCTCTGCACCCGGCTCATCCGCTCGCCCTATGGCCGGCTGGTCCGGGCCACGCGGGAAGATGAACTGGTGGTCGAGGCCTATGGCCGCGCGGCGACGCCGGTCAAGCTCGGCATCCTGGTCATCGGCGCGGCGCTGACCGGCTTTGCCGGTGCGCTCTTCGCCCATCATTTCAACTATGTCGGCCCCAGCCAGTTCGAATTGGACGCCACGGTTCTCTTCCTCGTCATGCTCATCGTCGGCGGCCAGTACAGCCTGCTGGGGGCGACCCTCGGCACCGTGCTCATGATCGCCCTGCTCGAAGTGCTGCGCTATCTGCTGGAAAGCGTGCTGGTGGTGCCCTTCGAGATGACGGCGCACCTTCGCCAGGTCTTCTTCGCCGTCGCCCTTCTCGCCATGCTGTCGCTGCGCGGCGGCGGCATCATGCCCGAGCGCCTGCCGCGCTACCGCAACGCCCGCCCCGCCCCGGCGCCCCAGGGCGACGATGAATTCGCCCCCGTGCCGGTGGACTCCTTGCCGGTGGACTCCGCGCCCCGCGTCGTGCCCCTGCCCAATCACGGACCGGAGACGAAGCCGATCCTGAGCGCCCGGGGCCTGGCCAAGCATTTCGGCGGCGTGCAGGCGGTGGCGGATGCCGGTCTCGACCTCTACAAGGGCCGGATCGTCGCCATCATCGGCTCGAACGGCGCCGGCAAGACCAGCACCTTCAACATGCTGAGCGGCTTCGAGACGCCGGACAGCGGCACGATCACCCTGGCCGGGCACGCGATCGCGGGCAAGCGCCCGGCCGCGGTCGCCCGCCTCGGCCTTGCCCGCACCTTCCAGGATGTCCGCATGTGGAAGGGCCTGACGGTGATCGAGAATATCCTGGCCGCCGGCCTGGACCAGCCGGGCACCCATCCCCTGGCCCTGCTGTTCCGGGGCGGCCGGGCGCGGGCGGCGGAGCGGGCCAATGTGGAACGCGCCTGGGCCCTGCTCGAACGCTTCGGTCTCCAGCATCATGCCAACCTGCGGGCGGACCAGATTTCCTATGCCCAGCGGAAGATGCTGTCGCTGGCCCGGATCACCGCCTTCGACCCGGAAGTGATGCTGCTGGACGAGCCGACCTCGGGCGTCGATCCCCGGCGGCTGTCGATCTTTCTCGATCACATCCGCGCCTTCGCCAAGGTGGACAACCGCGCCGTCTGCCTGATCGAACACAATATGACCGTGGTCCGCGAGCTGGCCGACTGGGTGATCTTCATGGACGAGGGCCGTACCGTCGCCGCCGGCCCGCCCGAGGAAATCCTGGGCGACCACGGTCTCATGCGCACCTATCTCGGCCACCGCGAAAAGAAGAGGGCGTGATGCTGGCGATCGAACATCTCGTCACCGGTTACGGCAGCGACGCCATCATCCGCGACGTCAGCTTCACCATCCCCGAACGCAGCATCACCGCCGTGCTGGGCCACAACGGCGCCGGCAAATCGTCGCTGGTTCGGGCGCTGATCGGGCTGATCCCCGCGTGGTCGGGGCGGATCGTGCTGGACGGCACCGATCTCGCCCCCCTGCCCTCGGCCCGGCGCATCGATGCCGGCATCGCCGTTTCCTTCCAGGACGATGCGGTATTCCCGACTCTGAGCATCGCCACCAACCTCCGCCTCGGCGCCAAGGTGCGCTGGGGCCGGAAGGCTTGGGTGGAGGAACGGCTGGAGCATATCCTCACCCTCTTCCCCAAGCTCAGGGAGCGTTACACCCAGGTCGCCTATACGCTGTCCGGGGGCGAGCGGCGCATGCTGTCGATCGGCATGGCGCTGATGAGCGATCCGCGCCTGATCGTCCTCGACGAACCCTCCACCGGCCTCTCCCCCAGCATGACCCAATTCGTGCTGGAGACGGTCGGCGACATCCGCGACCGCCTGGGCAAGTCCATCCTGCTGGTCGAACAGAATGTGCAGCAGGCCCTGGCCCTGGCAGACCGGGCGGTGGTGCTGAAGACCGGGCAGGTCACCTACCAGGGCAGCGCCGCCGATCTTGCCAGCGACGCCACCGATCTCGTGATGATGTTCTGATGTCCCGGCCGATCCGCCTCAATGCCTTCGCGATGAATTGCGTGGGCCATCTCGCCCCCGGCCTCTGGGCCCATCCGCGCGACCAGTCCCATCGCTACCGCGAACTCACCTATTGGATGGACCTCGCCCGTCTCCTTGAACAGGGCCTGTTCGACGCCCTGTTCCTGGCCGATGTGAACGGGATCTACGACGTCTATGGCGGCAAGCCAGATACCGCCATCCGCAATGCGGTGCAGGTGCCGGTGAACGATCCCCTGCAGATCGTGCCGGCCATGGCGGCGGTGACCCGCCATCTCGGCTTCGGCATCACCTGTTCCACCGCCTCCGAGCATCCCTTTCCCTTCGCCCGGCGCATGTCCACCCTGGATCATCTGACCGGGGGGCGCGCGGCGTGGAACATCGTCACCTCCTTCCTCGCCAGCGGCGCCAAAAGCCTGGGCCAGGACCGCCTGACGGCCCATGACGACCGCTATGCCTATGCCGACGACTATCTCGACGTCTGCTACAAGCTGTGGGAGGAAAGCTGGGCCGACGGCGCGGTGATCGCGGACAAGGCCCGGGGGATCTATGCCGATCCCGCCCTTGTCCGCCCCGTGCAGCACCAGGGCCCGCATTTCACCGTCGAGGGCATTCATCTGTCCGAACCCTCGCCCCAGCGGACACCGGTGCTGTTCCAGGCCGGCGCCTCGGGCCGGGGCCGGCTGTTCGCCGCCACCCATGCCGAATGCGTCTTCATCGGCGGGCCCAGCCGCACGGTGCTGAAAGGCTACGTCAAGGCGATCCGGGAGCAGGCGGCGGCGCTCGGCCGCGATCCCCGGGATCTCGTCATCTACAACCTGCACACCGTCATCCTCGGCCGGACCGAACGGGAAGCGCGGGAAAAACTGGAGGATTACCGCGCCCACGCCAGCCTGGAAGCGGGTCTTGCCCTGCTCTCCGGCTGGACCGGGATCGATCTCTCGCAATACGACCCGGACGATCCCTTCCGCCGCATCCATACCGAGGCCGGACAATCGGCGATCGACTCCTTCACCTCCGCCGATCCGAACAAGGTCTGGACCATTCGCGAACTGGCGCAATGGGCAGCACTAGGCGGCCGCGGGCCGGTCAGCGTCGGCACGGCGGCCAGCGTTGCCGACGAGCTGCAAGCCTGGGCGGCGGAGACGGGCGTCGACGGTTTCAACCTCGCCTTCGCGGTGATGCCGGAAACCTTCACCGATGTGATCGAACACTTGATCCCGGAATTGCAGCGCCGCGGTGTCTATCAGACCGCCTATGCCGAGGGCACGCTGCGCCAGAAACTGTTCGGCCGGGGCGACCGCCTGCGGTCGCCGCACCCGGCGGCCGGGCACCGTCAGGCCCTGTCGGCCTGACCGTCGGTTTCCGCCGAACGCACGCGCCACGCCTCGATATCACGGCGGAAGGCGTCCGTCCTGGCCAGGGCGCGGCCGATGGCATTGCCGCCGACCACCAGCCGGAGCGGGGGTTCCGCCGCCGCCAGCGCCTCCACCACCAGGGCGACGGCCCGGGCCGGATCGCCGCCCTGGGGTGCTCCCACCGCCGCCCGGCGCCGGCCGGCCGGGGTCTCGGCATAATCGGGATGGGCGGGCGCCAGTTTCAGCGAGCGGCCGGCGAAATCGGTCTTGAACGGCCCCGGTTCCACCACGAGAACCCGGATGCCGAAGGGCGCCACCTCGATCGCCAGGGCATCCGACAGGCCCTCGACCGCGGCCTTGCTGGCGGCGTAATAGCCGACCCCCGGATTGGGCGCGATCCCGGCAATGGACGAGAGGTTGACGATCCAGCCCCCCTGGCGGCGGCGCAGCACCGGCAGCACCCGCCGGGTGACATCGGCAAGGCCGAAGACATTGACATCGAACAGGGCGCGGATGCCCGCGTCCTCCCCCTCCTCGACCGCGGCGATGTAACCATAGCCGGCATTGTTGACCAGAATGTCGATGCCGCCGAAGCGGGCGACGGCGGCATCGACCGCCGCCTGGACCGAGACGCCGTCGATCACATCGAGCGCCAGCACCAAGGCGCGCTCCCCCGCCAGATCGGCAATCGTGGCGGGATTGCGCGCCGTCGCCACCACCCGGTCCCCGCGGGCGAGCGCCGCCGCCGCCAGCAGGCGGCCGAAGCCGGACGAACAGCCCGTGATGAACCAGACCGCATTCCCGGGCAGCGCCATGCCCCGCCTCCATCCTTGACCACCGCCGATTGATAGCCGGCGGCAGGGCTTCCGGCCAGCATTCAACACATGATTTCGAAACAATAATTCTTTCATACACAGGAAGTTTATTATTCTCGCCTCCGGGCGGCGGGCGCACCACCATGGCGACATCGGTGTTCGAGGTTGCCCATGTCCACGCCCCTGCGTTCCGTTACGAATGACGTTCCACCAGTCCTGCCCGGCAGCGCGGCGCTGGACGACCTGATCGCCGCCATCACCGCCGATGCCGAGGCGCGGGACCGGGGCGAGATCGGCGCGCAGCCGGCCGTGGACCTTCTGAAGCGGGCCCGCTTCGGCGCCTTCCGCATTCCCCGCGCCGAGGGCGGCGGCGGTGCCAGCCTGGTCGAATTGTTCGAGGCGGTGATCCGCCTGGCCGAGGCGGATTCCAACATCCCCCATATCGTCCGCAATCACCTGGCCTTCGTCGAAAAGGCGCTGCGCACGCGCGACAATGCGAAGTACCGCCACTGGCTGCGCCTGTCGGCGGCAGGCAACCTCTTCGGTCTCGGCGCCAGCGAATTGGGCGTGCAGCATATCGGCAAGGGCAATGGCGCGACCGTGCTGGAACGCCGGGGCGATGCCTATGTCCTGAACGGGCGGAAGTATTACAGCACCGGCAATCACTATGGCGATTACATCTTCGTCTATGCCTATACGCCGGCGGGCGAGCCGGTGGCCGCCATGGTGCCGGTCGGTCGCGACGGTGTGGACACTACCGACGATTGGGACGGCATCGGCCAGCGCCTGACGGCCAGCGGCACCACCACTTTCACCGCCGTCCATGTCGCCCCCGACGAGGTGATCCACCAGGGCGAGGAAGACTTGAAGCTGCCCTTCGAGGCGACCTTCCCGCAGATCTACCTGACCGCGATCATCACCGGGATCCTGCGCGCCATCGTCCGGGATGGCGCCGATCTCCTGCGCGGGCGGGGCCGGAACTATTATCATGCGGTCGATCCCGTGCCGGCCAACGATCCCCTGCTGCAACAGACGATCGGCCGCCTGTCCAGCCTTGCCTATGTCGCCGAGGCGGCGGTTCTCCGCGCGGTCGAGGCCTTGGGCCGGGCGCAGGACAGCGCCGAGGCCGGCCACCCCGATCCCGCCCTCTACCGCGAAGCCAGCCTTCGCGCGGCGAAAGCCAAGGTGGTTCTCGACGAGTTGTCGATCGCGGCCGCCGGCCAATTGTTCGATGTCGGCGGGGCGTCCGCCGCGCGGCAGGCAACCCGCCTCGACCGGCACTGGCGGAATATCCGCACCCTGTCGTCCCATAACCCGGTCGCCTACAAGGCGCGCGCCATCGGCGCCTATGTCATCGACGGCAGCCCCCTGCCCAATGCTTCCTTTTTCTGAGGGCCGGCCATGACACAGGATCTGACCGGCAAGGTGATCTGGATCACCGGCGCTTCCGGCGCCCTGGGCAAGGCGACGGCGCTTGTGCTGGCCGCGCGGGGGGCGGTGGTGATCGCCTCCGGCCGCAGCGTGGCCGAGACGGCTTTCGGCACCGCCGCCATCGACCGCCTGCCCCTGGACGTGCGGGACGATGGCGCCGTGCGCGCCGCCCTCGCGACCCTGCTGGCGCGCCACGGCCGGATCGACGGCCTCGTCACCAGCACCAATGTCGGCGCCTTCGGCGATTTCCTGGACCTGACCGACGAGGACTGGCAGCGCGTGCTGGAGGCCAAGCTGCTGGGCACGGTCCGCCCCGTCCGGGCAGTGGCGCCCCATCTGGCCGCGCAGGGCGCTGGCTCCATCGTCATCATCGGCGGGCGCGGCGGCATCGATCCGCCACCCCAGCATTTTCCCGGCGCCAGCGTGAATGCGGCGCTCGACCTGCTCGTCATCGGCCTCGGCCGCCGCTTCGGGCCGCAGGGGGTGCGCAGCAATGTGATCGCCCCCGGCCCTATCCAATCGCCCCGCTTCGCCGGCATGGAGGCGACCAAGGCGGGCACGGCGCGCTACAACACCGAGAGTTCCATCCCCGGCCCCGGCCTGCCCGGCGACGTGGCCGAGGCGGCGGCCTTCCTGCTGTCGGACGCCGCGCGTTTCGTGAACGGCACCTCGCTTCTCGTCGACGGCGGCGGCCCGCCCTATAATTGATCGAGTTCCACCATGGCCAAGGAAATCAGGCTGAACGCCTTTCACATGAACACGCCCAGCCATTCCTGGGCGGGCCTGTGGCAGCACCCGCGCGACCGTTCCCTCGATTATACGACGCCCGGCTATTGGGCCGATCTCGCCCGCACGGCCGAGCGCGGCTTGTTCGACGGTGTTTTCCTGGCCGATGTCTTCGGCACCTATGACGTCTACGGCGGCAGCCGCGATGCGGCGATCGCGACGGGGGCGCAATCGCCCTCCAACGATCCCTTCATGGTCGTGCCCTTCATGGCCCAGGCGACGAGCCATATCGGTTTCGGCATCACCGCGACCTTGACCTACGAGCAGCCCTATCAATTCGCCCGGCGCTTCTCGACCCTGGATCACCTGACCGGCGGGCGCATCGGCTGGAATATCGTCACCGGTTACCTGAAGTCGGCGGCCACCGGCATGGGCCAAAGCACCGTCCGCAGCCACGACGAGCGCTATGACGCCGGCGACGATTTCATGGCCGCGGTCTACAAATTATGGGAAGGCAGCTGGGAACCGGGCGCGGTGCTGCGCGACAAGGCCCTCGGCCGCTTCACCGATCCCGCCCGCGTCCATACCGTCAGCCACCACGGCCCCTATTACCAGGTCGAGGCCGCGCACCTGAGCGAGCCTTCGCCCCAGCGCACCCCCGTGCTCTATCAGGCCGGCTCGTCCGGGCGGGGCCGCGATTTCGCCGCCCGCCACGCGGAATGCGTGTTCCTGAACGGCCAGACCAAGGCGATCGTGCGCGATGCTGTTGCGGCCATCCGCCGCCGGGCCGTCGCCTTCGGCCGGCGGGCGGAGGATATCGTGATCTTCCTCGGCGCCACCGTGGTCATCGCCCCGACCGCGGCCGAAGCCCGCGACCTTGCGGCGGATTATGCCGCCCATATCGACCCCATCGGCCAATTGGCGCTGGTTTCCGGCTGGTCCGGCATCGATTTCGCCAAATACAGGCTGGACGAAGCCATCCGCCACGAGAAAAGCAATTCGATCCAATCCTTCGTCGAGAATATCACCACGAAGGCGGCGGCGCCGATCACCCCGCGCGACCTAATCGGTTTCAACGGCATCGGCGCGCGGGGCCCCTTCGTCGTCGGCGATCCGGCGGCGGTGGCCGACGAACTTCTGTCCTGGGTCGATGAAACCGGGGTCGACGGCTTCAATCTGGCCCGCCTTGTGGTGCCGGAATCCCTGAACGCGCTGGTCGACCTGCTGGTGCCGGAATTGCAGAACCGGGGCCGCTTCAAGACCGCCTATGGCGAGGGGCCCCTGCGCCGGAAACTCTTCCCCGGCGACGGCCCCCACCTGCCCGAGCGCCACGCCGGCGCCGCCTTCCGGCACCGGTAGGCGCGTCAGGTCAGGGCTTGGCCCGGGTTTCCGAGACCAGGGCGACCTTGGTGAAACCGGCCTCGTTGATGAGGCCCATCACTTCCATCACCCGGCCGTAGGGCAGGGTCTTGTCGCCGCGCACATGGATGCGGCGGTCGGGCTCGCCCGCGGCCTCGGCCCGGATGCGGGCGATCAGCTCCGCCGGCACCACTTCGGCCTTGTCGACATAGACTTTGCCCGCACCGTCGAGGCTGACCACGATCGGCGGCTTCTGCTCGATCAGCGGCTGGGCCGAGGCGGTGGGCAGGTTCACCGGCACGCCGATGGTCATCATCGGCGCGGCGACCATGAAGACGATCAGCAGGACCAGCATGACATCGACCAGCGGGGTTACGTTGATCTCGCTGATCGCGCCGCCCAGGTCGTCGTCGTCGTCGCCGGATTTCAGGGAGAAGGCCATCTCACGCCCTCCCCGCCAGCGGCTGGCCGAGCGGGACGTCCGCCGCGGTCCCGCCCTCGATCACCAGCGGCCGGCCGGCGGCGAGGTGACGGGACAGGTTCACGTCGAACGTGCCGATCAGCGTGTTCAGGCGCTTGGAATAGCGCCCGACATCGCCCGCCGCCCGGTTATAGGCGACCACCGCCGGGATCGCCGCGACCAGGCCGAGGGCGGTGGCGAACAGCGCCTCGGCGATGCCGGGTGCCACCACGGCCAGGCTGGTGTTGTTGGTCGCGGCAATGCCCTGGAACGAGTTCATGATGCCCCAGACCGTGCCGAACAGCCCGACGAACGGCCCGACCGAACCGACGGTGGCAAGCACGGTCAGTCCGCGCTGCAGATGTTCCACCTCGGCGCCGGCGGCCAATTGGCCGATGCGGTGCACCCGTTCCTTCAGGCTGTCCTTGTTGGCATCGCCCTGGTCGAGGCCTTCCTTCCGGCTCTTGTCCCATTCGCCGACCATGGCGTCATAGACCGATCGGAACGGATCGGACGGAAAAACCGCCAGCCGGCGGCCCAGCCCGGCGATCGAGCCGTCGGCCTGGAAGGCGGCGAGAATGCCCCGCGCCCGCCCGTGCAGGCGATTGAGCTTCACCAGCTTGGCGAAGATCAGGCCCCAGCTCCAGACCGACGCCAGCACCAGAAGGATCATGATGGTCTTCACCACCGTATCCGCCTGATAGAACAATTCGAGGGCGGACAGCGCGTGGGCCGGCGCGGCAGCGCCCAGGGCCTCGACCGGGGTTTCGGGATTCATGCGGCAACTCCTGTAAGTTTCAACATCGCCTGGATGCTCAATTCAGCTTGTAGACGATGGCGCCGGTCAGCTTGTAGGACGCGGCGCCGAGTTCGGGCAGTTTCGGATAGGGCCCGGCGTTCTGCAGGGCCTCGGCCGCCGCCTTGTCCAGGGCCTCGATGCCGGAGGGCGTGATCTCGAAGGACAGCAGCCGGCCGTCCGGGGCCAGCGTCAGGGTGTAGCCGACCCGCCCCTCCTGCCCCTTCAACTGGGCGGCGCGGGGGTAGCGGTTCAGGGCATAGCGGCTGATGCGGCCGCGCACGTCCTTCACGTAATCGCTGGGGATCCCCGGGGGCTGGGGGGCCGGCGGGGCGATCACGGCCGCCGGGACCGGATTGGCCACGGCCGGGGCCGGCGACGGCACCGGCGCCGCCACGGCCGGTTTCGGCGGCGCGGGCTTCGGCGGGGCGGGCTTCACCACCTTGGGTTTCGGCGGCGGCGGGGGCGGCGGGGGCGGTGCGGCCACCACTTCTTCCGGCACCTCGGCGATAACGGGCGGGGGCGGCGGCTCGATCGGGGCGGCCTCGACCGGCGGCGGGGGCTCGACGGCTGCCGGCGGGGGCGGTTCCACCGCCTGGGGCGGCGGGATTTCGGCCACGTCCTGCACCGGCGGCAATTGGGGCTCGGGAGCGACCAGGACCATTTCGACCGGCGCCTCTTCCGGCACCGGCGGCGGCTCGACACTGGCATCGAGAATGACCGCGCCGAGGACGAGGTGCAGCGCGACCGAAGCCGCGATCCCCCAGGTTTCGGGCGCCGGCCGGCGACGCACCGCCACCGCCGTCGCCACATCGTCCCAAGCCACCGTCGTCATCTCTCGCCTTCCTTGCGGCACCGCCTGGGCGGGCCATTTACACAGTACAATTTAGGTGAAAAATTATTTTAACATCATTGTTAGAAATTTTCCGCAGTGGTCAATATGAGAAAATGTTAAATCTGGCCGCACTTACAGCGGTGCCCCCAGCGCGGCGAGAATTTCGGCCCTGTGGCGGCTGAAATCGCTGTCGATCCGATGCCTGGGGCGCGCCGCGTCGATCTCGACGATGCGGGCGATGCGGCCCGGCCGGGGCGACATGACCACCACCCGGTCGGCCAGGAACACCGCCTCTTCGACGTCATGGGTGACCAGGATCATGGTGATCCCTTCCTGTTCCCAGATGCGCTGCAACTCGGTTTGCAGGCGCGCCCGGGTCAGGGCGTCGACCGCGCCGAAAGGTTCGTCCAGCAGCAGGATCCCGGGCCGGGCGACGAGGCCGCGGGCGATCGCCGCGCGCTGCGCCATGCCGCCGGACAATTGATGCGGAAAGGCTTTCTCGAAGCCGGCAAGGCCGACGAGGGCGATATGTTCGGCCACCGCCCGGCGCTTTTCCGCCGGCGCGAGATCGGCATTTTCCAGGGCGAGGGCGATGTTCTGCTCGACCGTCGCCCAGGGGAACAGCCGGTGATCCTGGAACACGATGCCGCGCGCGAGGCTGGTGCCCGCGATCCGCACGCCATCGTGCAGCACATCGCCCTCATAGGCGGTGTCGAGGCCGCTGATCAGGCGCAGCAGGGTGGATTTGCCGCAGCCGCTGGCGCCGACCAGCACCAGGAATTCGCCGGGCACGACATCGATGCTGACCCGGTCGAGCGCGGTCAGCGCCGCCCCGCCCGGGCCGAAGCGCTTGGTAACGTCACGAATGGCAAGGGTCATGGCCCGGTCCTTTCAGCGGGCGGCGCGCGGGCGCCAGCGCAGCACCCGGGCTTCGAGCGCGCCGGCAAGGCGCAGGAACAGCAGGCCGACGCCGCCGATCACCAGCATGTCGAAAACCAGGATATCCATGCGGAACTGGTCGCGGGCGTTCAGCATCTGGCTGCCGAGGCCGGGTGCCGCCTCGAAGAAATAGTCGGCGCCGATGACCGCCAGCCAGGCATAGATCAGGCCGACCTGCACGCCGCCGACCAGCGCCGGCATCGCTCCCGGCAGCACCAGCCGGCGCAGGCGCTGCCACCGGGTCAGGCGGAAGGCCCGCGCCACCTCGACGAAGCGGGGATCGATCGCCCGCACCCCTTCGGCCGCGCTGATCATCAGGGGAAAGAACACCGCCAGGGCGACGAAGGCGACCTTGGCCGTCTCGCCGGTGCCGAGCCAGATCGACATCAGGGGAATCCAGGTGAAGATCGCCACCTGCTTGGTCGCGTTCAGCACCGGCCCGAACAAGCGCTCGAAGACGCGCGACGCGCCGAGGGCGAAACCGACCCCGGTCCCGGCCAGGGCGCCGAGCACGAAGCCGAGCGCGTGGCGGAACAGGCTGTGACCCAGCCCGATCCAGGTCTCGGCGGCAAAGGCCTGGCCGACGCCGCCGGCCAGCACCACGCCCGGCGCGGCCCAGACCTGGCCGTCCAGCCAGCCGAGGCGCGAACTCAGGTCCCAGAAGGCGACCAGCAGGACCGGCAGGGCCAGCCCCTCGACCAGGGCGACGCCGCGGGGCGGACGGGCGGCGGCCATCATGCCACCCGCCCGCCGAAACGGCGCTGCAAGCCGGCCTCGGCCGTCACCAGCACCCGGTCCATGACATAGCCGATGATGCCGATCACCGCCATCATGGCCAGCATCAGGTCAAGCTGGAACAATTGCCGTCCCCAGACCATCAGGTAGCCGATGCCCTCGGTCGAGGCCAGCATCTCGACCACGACCAGCGTAACCCAGGCGGTGGTCAGGCCGTTGCGCAGGCCGGTGAAGACCGGCAGCAGGGCCGCAGGCAGCACGATCCGGCGCAGCACCTGCCGGCGGCTCAGGCGATAGACCCGGCCGACCTCGAAATAGGCTTCGGGCACCTGCCGGAAACCGTTCATCGTGGCCAGCACCACCGGCGTGAACGCGGCCTTGGCGATGATGGTGATCTTCAACGCCTCGCCGATGCCGAGCAGCAGCATGAGCAGGGGTAGCCAGCCGACCACGGGAATGATCGCGATCAGGATCAAGGTCGGGCGGAACACCCTCTCCACCCGCGGCGAAAGCCCCATGACGGCGCCGAGCGCAAGGCCGATCGCCGCGCCGATGACGAACCCCAGGGCGACCCGGAACAGGGAGATCGAGAGATTGTCCGACAATTCGCCGCTGCCCGCGACCTCCAGCAGTGTCTGCCAGACCAGGGCCGGCGCCGGCAGCACCTGTTCGGCGACGAGGCCGTAGGCATGCGCCGCCTGCCACGCCCCGAGCAGGAGCAGCGGCACGGCAAGCCCCGCCGCCGCCCGCCCCAGCCCGCGCCAGCGGGCCCGCCGGGCCGGGGCGCCCGGCAGCGCGGGCAAGGTCACGTCGACGGCGGCCACGGTCCCCCGCCCTATTCCGCCGCGGCCGGCCGGCGGAGGAGGTCGCCGTTGACCCGGGTCACGCTGGGCCGCCCGTCCAGGCTGACCGGCGCCGAGCCGGCCAGCGTCGCCCGGCGGACGATGCGGTCCTGGCTGCCGTAATCGTCGATGGCGTAATGCTGGGTCTGGCGGTTGTCCCAGATGGCGATGTCGCCCACCGTCCAGCGCCAGCGCACCGTATTCTCCAGGCGCGTGACATAGGCTTGCAGGATCTGGAACAGGCTTTGCGAATGGGCGTCGGAAAAGCCCTTGAAACGCTTGACGAAATGGCCGAGCAGCAGGTTCCGCTCGCCGGTCTCGGGATGGACGTGGACCACCGGGTGTTCCGTCTCGTAGACGGTCGAGGCGAACACCGCCTGGAACGCGCGCCGGGCATCCTCGCCGAGGTCGGGGCGCGCGGCGGCGTAATCGTAGAGATTGGTGTGCACGGCCCACAGCCGGTCGGCCAGTTCCCGCAGTTCGGGCGGCAGGTCGAGATAGGCGGAGGCGGTATTGGCCCAGACCGTGTCGCCGCCCGCCGGCGGGATCACCACCGCGCGCAGGATCGACGCTTCCGGATAGGCATCGACGAAAGTAACGTCCGTGTGCCAGGAATTGGCGCGGGCGCCGTGTTTCGAATCGAGTTCCAGCAGGGTCGCCGTCCCCGCCACCGCGGGCACGGTCGGATGGGCGACGGGCGTGCCCAGGCGCTGGGCGAAGCGTTCCTGTTCCTGGTCGGTCAGGTGGCCCTGGCCGCGGAAGAAGATCACCTTGTGGCGGAGCAAGGCCTGGCGCACGGCCGCCAACGTGGCGGCCTCGATCTCGCCCGAGAGGGCGACGCCGCGAATTTCCGCGCCGATACGCCCGGCGACGGGATGAATGTCGAGAACGGGCAGGGTCTCTGTCACAGGGCTCATCGGTCGTCTCCTCATGCTCCAGCCCCCCTCAGCGGCGGGGCTGCCCTTCCTTGTCATAGGCGGTCCAGGTGTCCTGAAGGCCGAGCGCGGCAACGGCGCGGTCGAGCGGGCCGCGGTCGAGCCAGCCGGCGACATCGACCTCGCGCCGCACCAGCCGATAGGCCAGGGCATCGGTGGCCGCCGCCTCGAAGCGGCCGACGGCGAAATCGTCGAGCAGGGGACTGTTGAAGTCCCGCGCCGCGACGCCGTCGAATTCCTCGTTGTAATTGGCCAGGGGCAAGCCGCTGCCTGCCCACAGCCCGAAGACGGCCTGGCGGTTGGCCTCGTCCGAGGCCCAGGCGGCCTCAGCGACCACCGCCCGCACCACGCGGTCGACGAGCGCCGGGTATTTCGCCGCGAACTCGTCGGTCACCAGAAAGCCGCCGAGGACGGTCAGGGTCGGCGAGCGGCCCCGCGTCGTATAGACGATATTGGCCGAGCCGAGATCGCGGATCGCCAGCATGTAGAAGGCGCCGAAGGCGGCATCGACCTGTTTCGATGCGAGCGCCGCGAAGGCGGCCGAGGGATCGAGGTTGACCACCTTCAGGTCACGCTCGCTCAAGCCTTCGCTGGCCAGGATCCGGTTCGCCGCCAGATGGGTGTTGGTGCCCTTGAAATTGGCCACCGTCCGCCCCTTCAGGTCCGGGATCGAGGTCACGGGCGGCTTGCCCTCGCCCGCCCGGGCGGCCCCGGGCAGCGGCACCGCGACATAGGTATTGGTGCGCGCCATCTGGGTCAGCAGCAGCCGGGTCTTCAACCCGCCGGCCCGCCCCATCACGGCCGGCAGGTCGCCGATGACGGCGAAATCGAGCTGGCCGTTGGCCAGCCCCTCGTTCACCGCCGGCCCGGCCCCCTTCAGGAACTGCCATTCGACCTTGATCCCCTCGGCCGCCAGTTCCTTCTCGATGGCGCCGTGGAGATGGGCGACGGCGACGGTGCCGAGACCGTAGACCGGCTTGCCACTGAGGCCGGCGCCGGGAAAGCCGATCCGGATCACCTCCGGCTCGGCGGCTTCGGCGATGCCGCCGATCAGGACGACGGCAAAGGCGAAGAGACGGAGCAATCGCATCGCCGGCCTCAGAAATTCACGCGGAGCGTGGTGCCGACGGTGCGCGGATCGCCCACCTGCGGCGCGAAGATCAGGGCCGACTGACCGGGGATGGAACCGAGCAGGACCGGATACTTTTCGTCGAAGAGATTCCGCGACCAGATCGAAAGATCCCAGCTGCGGTCGCTGGCGCGAATGCCGGCCCGGAGATCGACGATGCTGCGCTCCGGCACCTTCAGATATTGGGAATTGACGCCGCTGTAATAGGAGCCGGTATAGGCCAGATTGCCGCCGACATAGCCGGTCAGCGCGGTGGCCGCCCATTCGCCCAGCTCGTGGGCATAGTCGGCACCGAAGAAGGCCTGCCAGCGGGGCGCACCGGACAGGGCCTTGCCGGTGAGATCCGTCGGGACGCCGGGGGTTTCGGGCCGGGGCGTGCCGCCAGTGAAATTCAGATAGGTCGCGTCGTTGTAGGAGCCCGAGGCGGTGAGGCGCAGGCCCGGCAGCGGCGCCGCCTGGATTTCCAGCTCGACGCCGCGCGCCCGGACATCACCGACATTGGAGATGAAATTCACCGTCGGCGGGCCGGCGCTGTAGCGCTGCTGCTGGACATCCTCGACCTCGGTCCAATAGCCGCCGATATTGACCTGGAGCCGGCGGTTGAGCCATTCGCTCTTCAGGCCGATTTCAAAGTCGTCCACCGTCTCGGGATCGACCACCGGGCCGACCCCGGCCGGGCGGGTGGAACTGCGGTTGAAGTTGATCCCGCTCGACTTGAAGCCGCGCGAGTAGAAGGCATAGACGAGCACATTCTCGTCGGCCTTGTAGCTGAGGTTCAGCGTGCCGGACAGGCCGCCGTCGCTGGTGCTGCTGGAGAAACTCTCCGGCGCCCCGAGAACGAGCGCGCGGACGCCGGCGACCGTCGGCTGCAGGAAGGCCGGGAAGGCGCCGAGGGGCGTGCCCTGGTCGATGGCGTGGCTGAAGTCCCCGGTCTTTTCCTCGTAGGTATAGCGCAGGCCCGCCGTGAGATCGATGCGTTCCGTAACATGCCAGGTGGCCTGTCCGAAGCCGGCATAGCTGTCCGTCTTCGCCGCCGAATGTTCGTAGATCGCGGTGCCGTTGAGCACCGCCGCCGGCAGGGCCGGGGCGCCGGTCAGCCAGGTCGTGGCGGCGGCGCCATGGGTCTGCGTATAGTCGCTGACCAGCGACTGATAGAAATAATAGAGGCCGACGACATATTCGACATTGTCGTCCTTCGGCGAGGCCAGGCGGATTTCCTGGCTGAACTGTTCCTGGTCGGAATCATAGCCGAGTTGGGTGAGGACCGGGATCGGCAGGTTGTCGCTGTCGTTGTTCGGGCGGAAATTCCAGTTGCGGAAGGCCGAGATCGAGGTAAGCGTGAACCCACCCGCGAGTTCGAGATTGGCCTCGGCGGAAATGCCGCGCTGCTGGATATCGAGATGCTGATAGGCGTCGATATTGGCGTCGCGGCTGTCCCGGTCGATGGCCAGACCGCCGGGGAACAAGGCGCCGATAGCGGCATTGAGCGAGGCGTTCGGCGCCCTGCCCCAGATGACGCCGGTGGAACCGTCGAGTTCCTGGCTGCCGTAATCGGCGATCACCCGCAGGCTGAAATTCTCGCTCGGCACCCAGAGGCCCTGCGCCCGCAGGGATACATTGTTGTAGTCGTTCAGCGTGTCGTCGTTGATGCCGTTCGGATTGACGTTGTCGAAAAAGCCGTCGCGGTCCGAGACCGAGGCCGACAGGCTGAGCGCCAGATCTTCGCTGACCGGCCCGGTCACCCGGGTACGGAACTGGCGATAGTCGTAATTGCCGAAGGAGGCTTCGGCGGAAAGGCTGGGGGTGAAGCTCGGCTTCGCCGTGGTGATCGACAGGGCGCCGGCGGCGGTATTCTTGCCGAACAGCGTCCCCTGCGGCCCGCGCAGCAATTCCACCCGCTCGAGTTCCAGGAAATCGAAGGTCCAGGACGAAGGCCGGGCGTAATAGACGCCGTCGACGAAGAAGCCGACCGCATTCTCGAGCCCGTCGTTGGCGATGCCCGAGCCGAGCCCGCGAATGGCAAAGCTCGTGTTGCGCGGGTTGAGCACCGAGAAGGAGATATTCGGCAATTGCTGGGTCAGGTCGCGGATATTGGTCACCCGCTCCTCCTCCAGCTTCTTGCCCGAGATCACGGTGAGCGGCAGAGGCACGTCCTGCGCCTGTTCCTCGCGCTTCCGCGCCGTCACCACCACGTCGTCGACGGTGGCGGCGAGGCCGGTCTCGTCCGCTGCCGCGGCGCCATCCTGCTGCTGCTGCGCGGCGGCGATGCCCGTCAGCGCTGTCGTCCCCAGCACGGCGACCAGCGCCGCCCGGATGGTAACCGCCCTATTCCCCTTCGGCTTGGACACGGCAAGGCCGTCCGCCGAAGCCCCTTGGCTCGCACGCATGAACTCAACTCCCGATATCGAAACCGCGCCGCGGCGGCAAATGCTTCAGTCCGGAGGGACGCCCCTCGCCCTCAACGGCAACAGGAATAGGCACCGCAAGGGGTGCGGGCCAGGCCCGGGGCCCGCGCCGCAGGCTTTGGATCAGGGCGCCGTGCGCCACCGCTATCGTTCATACGCCACCCACCGCGATCAGCTTTGTTGTAGAAATTCAAATCATCCCCGCAGCACTTGAGTCAATAAATTAATTTTAACGCATTATGAATGGTATTAAAGGTGCGACACTGCGGTGGATGGCTGCAATTCACCGATATTCAAGCCTCTCTCTCCGATGGCAATCAGCGGGGCCGGCGATCCCACGGGGTGGATCGCCTGGCACCGAACTCGGCACTGGCGCCGAATCATATTTAATGCAGTATAATTAATATATTCACATCTATTTCTTGATTTAATGGAGCCCCATGATGTCCAGCACGACCCCGCCGGCCCGCAAGCGGCCCAATTTCCTCGTCATCGTCGCCGATGACCTGGGCTTTTCCGATCTCGGCGCCTTCGGGGCCGAGATCGCGACGCCGAACCTCGACGCCCTGGCCGAGGCCGGGCTGCGGCTGACCGATTTCCATTCGGCCCCCGCCTGCTCCCCCACCCGTTCCATGCTGCTGACCGGGACCGATCACCATATCGCCGGCATTGGCACCATGGCGGAAGCCATGCTGCCCCAGCTTCAGGGCCTGCCGGGTTACGAGGGGCACCTGAACGACCGGGTGGTGACGGTGCAGGAACTGCTGCGCGATGCCGGTTACACCACCTTGCTGTCGGGCAAATGGCATCTGGGGCTGACCCTCGAAACCTCGCCCCATGCCCGCGGCTTCGACCGCTCCTTCGCCCTGCTGCCCGGGGCCGCCAATCATTACCGCTTCGATCCCGAGCGCGAGGTCAGCCTCGGCATCGGCCGGACGCTCTATACCGAGGACGACCGTTTCGTCGAAAAACTGCCGGACGATTTCTATTCGTCCGATTATTTCGCCACCCGGCTGATCGAATTCCTGGACGGGCGGGCGGACAAGGACCAGCCCTTCTTCGCCTATCTGGCCTTTTCCGCCCCGCATTGGCCGCTGCAGGCCCCGGACGAGGTGATCGCCAAATACAAGGGCCTCTATGACGACGGGCCGGAAGCCCTGCGCCAGCGCCGGCTGAAGCGGGTGAAGGACCTGGGCCTCGTGCCCGAGGATGCGGTGCCCCACCCGGTCGTCGCCGGCGACCGGGCGTGGGAAGACCTGACCCCGGAGGAACGCACCCGTTCCGCCCGCAAGATGGAAGTCTATGCCGCCATGGTCGACCGCTTGGACGAGAACGTGGGCCGGGTGGTCGAACACCTGCGCGCCGCCGGGGAACTGGAGGACACGGTGGTGATCTTCCTCTCGGACAATGGCGCGGAGGGGGCCCTGCTCGAAGCCATTCCGGTCTTCGGCACCGCCCTCGTCTCCCTGATCGAACAGAATTACGACAATAGTCTCGACAATATCGGCCGGGGCAATTCCTTCGTCTGGTACGGGCCGCGCTGGGCCCAGGCGGCGACGGCACCTTCTCGCCTCTACAAGACTTTCACCACCGAGGGCGGGATCCGGGTGGTTTCCTTCATCACCTGGTCGCGCCTCGCCCGCCAGCAGACCATCGGCCATGCCTTCGCCACCGCCATGGACATTACGCCGACCATCCTGGAACTGGCCGGCGTGCCCCACCCCGGCACGGCCTACAAGGGCCGTGCGGTCGAAGCGCCGCGCGGGAAATCCCTCGTCCCCTACCTCCAGGCGGTGGAGGACGAGGTGCACGGGCCCGACCATGCCGTCGGCTGGGAATTGTTCGGCCGGCGCGGCATCCGCCGGGGCGACTGGAAGGCGGTGCATCTGCCCGCGCCGGAAGGGCCGGGCCGCTGGCAGCTTTACGATCTCGCCACCGATCCGGGCGAAACCGCCGACCTCGCCGCCAGCCACCCGGCGAAACTGGCGGAACTGCTGGGCGATTGGGATGCCTATGCGGCGGAAACCGGCACCGTGGTGGTGCCCCTGACCGAGGCGCTGGAAGCGCTGGCCGCCGGCGGCCTGAAACTGGACGCCTGACGGCCCGGGGCGGGGGGACCTCCCCCGCCCCTTCGCCTTACCAGCTGTAGCGCACCGTGGCGCCATAGGTCCGCGGGTCCCCGGGCACCACGATGATGGCGCCCAGGTTCTGCGGCACGCCGGCCGCGCCGACGATGTAATTCTCGTCGAACAGATTCTTGGCCCAGACCGAGACCGACCATTTCCGGTCCGCCGAGCGGAGCCCGAGGCGAAGGTTGGTCAGGCCATAGGCCGGCACAATGGTGAGCGACGAGGACGGCGACGTATTGTAGGACGAGCGATAGGCATATTCGCCGCCGATGAAACCGACCACGTCCTGCCCCCGAACCTCGCCGAGTAGATGGGAATATTCGGCGCCGATATAGGCGCTCCACAGCGGGGCTGCCCCCGCCCGCTTGCCCGACAGGTCGACATGGCATTCCTCGCCGCTGGCGACGATCTGCTCGGGCGGGCAAGGGGCATTCGCATAGGACAGAATCTTGGCATCGTTATAGGACACCGACCCGGTCACCGCGAGGCCCGGCAGCGGAAAAACGATCCCCTCCACCTCGATGCCGCGCACGCGCAATTCGCCGACATTGGAGAGATAGGTGGTGAAGGTCTGGCTGTCGATCAACGTCGCTTGGTAGCCTTCGACATTGGTCCAGTAGAGCGCCGTATTCAGTTGCAGGTGGTTCTGGAACCAGGATGTCTTCAGGCCCAGCTCGTAACCGGTCGCAACCTCGGGATCGATATCGCGCGAGACGCCGGGCGAGACCGAGGAGAAATTGATCCCGCCCGATTTGTACCCGCGGGCGACCAGGGCATAGGCCAGGATATTCTCGCGGATCTTGTAGCCGAGGTTGACGAGGCCTGAGAGATTGCTTTCGTCGCGCGAGGCGCTGAAGGCTTCCGGCGTCGCCACCTGCTGCTTGATCTGATCGTCGATCGGCGCGCTGAGGGCGCCCGCGCCGAGCGTATCCAGCAGCCCGTTCACCACCCCGGCCAGGGCCTCGGGCAGGAGCGAGCCGGTAAGGCCGCCGGTGACCGTGCCGCCACCCTCGTACCAGGCGGTGAAATCGCCCTGTTTCTTTTCGATCGTATAGCGAAGGCCGGCGGTCAGCGCCCATTGATCCGTCAGGTTCCAGGTCGCCTGGCCAAAGGCGGCGTAGCTTTCGGTTTCCGGGGTCGCGTGCTGATAGGAATGCAGGCCGTTCAGCACAGTGTTGATCACCGGATAGATCAGGCCGTCGATCGCCTCGACCCCGGTCAGGTTCAGGAGGATCGCGCCCGCGTCCTCGCCCAGTTCCAGATCCTGGGTGCTGTCGATCTTCTGCTTGAAGTAGTAAAGGCCGGCGACGTAATCGAGGGTTTCCCCGCCGGGTGAGGCCAGGCGGATTTCCTGCGTGAACTGGCTCTGGTGCGAGAGCACGCCGACCTGGGGCAGCACCGACATGGCGGTGAAATCGCTGTCGTTATGGGGATCGAAATCCCATTCGCGATAGGCCGTGATCGAGGTCAGGGTGTGATCGCCGAAGACCTGCCAGTCCGCCGCCGCCGACAGGCCCCATTGCTTCATCTTGATGTATTGGGGATCGTTGATGTCGGTCTGCCGCGCCGAGGGATCGAAGGGCAGCGGGGTATAGCCGACGCGCTGCGCCCGCGTCGGATAATTGTTGGTATAGGGGCTGCCGTCCGGCTGGGTTTCGATCGCCTGGCCGATCAGCTGCACGCAGCAATCCTGGTCCTGGCGGCCGTAGTCGGCGATCACCCGCAGGGTGAAATCGTCGCTCGGCACCCATAGCGCCTGGCCGCGGACGCTGAGATTGTTGTAATCGTTCAGATCGCGGGCGGCCTTCGATTCCGGATTGACGTTGGTGACGAAGCCGTCCCGGTCGGAATAGGAGGTGGTGAGGCGCAGGGCCAGGGTCTCGCTCACCGGTCCGGAGACGGTCGACTGGAATTGCTTGTAGTTGTAGTTGCCGATCGAGAGTTCGGTGCTGGCTTCGGGCGTGAAGCTCGGCTTTTTCGTCTCGATCGAGAGGGCGCCGGCGGTGGTATTCTTGCCGTAGAGCGTGCCCTGCGGCCCGCGCAGCAATTCCACCCGCTCGATATCGTAGAGATCGAAGGTCGAGGCGCCGGGCCTTGCGTAATAGACCCCGTCGATGAAGACGCCGACCGCGCTTTCCAGCCCGTCGTTGGCGATCGACGAGCCGAGGCCGCGGATCGAGATGCTGGCATTCCGGGCATTGGGCACGAAGAACTGCACATTCGGCAATTGCTGCTGCAACTGGCGGATATTGGTGGTGCCCGTCTCCTCCAGCCGGGCGCCGGTGACGACGGTCAGCGCCGCCGGCACTTCCTGCGCCTTTTCCTCGCGCCGGCGGGCGGTGACCACCACATCCTCGACCGCGGCTTCGAGGCCGGTCTCGTCGGCCCCGGCATCAACGGCCAGCGCCGCACCGGCTTCAAGGGCCTGAGCGACGACGATCGGCACCTCGGCATCGGGCCCCGCGAAGGCAGTCAGGGCTGAAAAGGCGGTACCGCCCAGCAGGGCGGCCAGCGCCAGCGACCGGCGCGGAGAGACGAGGGACGGCAATATCGAAAACGGCATGGGCAAGATTCCGGCAGGCGGGCAAGGGCCCCTTGGATCGATCAGCGGCGGGGCGGGCAGTCCCGTCCGGGTCGACATCGGCCGGTCATGGCGGAGAAGCATATCGGCACGCGACACCTATTCACAAACATACAATGTTGTAATTATTATTGAACACCATAACCCGGAGTCTCAATTTTTAATGCAACCATTTTAGGTCTAAAATGGCGCCCGGTGTATTATAATATATTGATTATAAATGATATTTTTCCAATTTCCGGACACCACGACGGATAATTGACTCAATCGGATTCGTTCTTCAATTTTGAAGACATGATCATTATGTCCATAATCTTATTATACAGATTTTTATCTGTTCATAGGAGACGGCACCTCGTCCCGGCGGCGGAGGTCCCGCCGGGACCGCGTTCGCCCGCGCCCCGCCCCTTCCCGCTTTCGCCCCTCGACCAAGGAACATGACCATGAACGCCATCACCGGCGCGCTTGCCGCCGCGCCAGGACCCCAGGACGACCTCGATCCCGCGGGGCTGGTCGTCACCCGCCTCGGCCCGGTGCTGGGCGCCGAGATCGCCGGCATCGACCTGCGGCAGGCGCCGTCGCCCGAACAGGCGCGGGCGCTGCGCGCCCTTTGGGTCCGGCACAAGGTGCTCGTCTTCCGCGACCAGGACCTCAGCCACGCGCAGCATATCGCCTTCGCCCGCCTGTTCGGCGAGTTGGAGGGCCATCCGGTAACCCAGCATGTGCCGGGCCATCCGGAAGTGCTGATCATCTCCAGCGACGAGATCCGCAAATTCGTGCCGACGCCGGACGTTCTCAGCTTCTACAAGACGCTGAACAAATGGCACGCCGACGTCACCTTCCGGGAAAAGCCGTCGCTGGGCGCGGCGCTGCGCTCGCGCATCATCCCGGACCTCGGCGGCGACACGATCTTCGCCGATGCGGTCGCGGTCTATGACGCGCTGCCGGCGGACGTGAAGGCGCGCATCGAAGACCTGGAAGCGGAGCACGACATCCTGAAGAGCTTCGGCTTCCGGGTGTCGGACGAGAAGCGGGCCGCGCTGGCGCTGGAATATCCGCCGCGCCTGCACCCGGTGGTGCCCCGCCACCCGGAGACCGGCGAGAAACTGCTGTTCGTCAATTCCGCCTTTACCAACCGCATCGTCGGCCTGCCGGAACAGGAAGCGGAAGACCTGCTGCACTATCTGCTGGAACAATTCAAGGTGCCGGAACACCAGGTGCGCATCCGCTGGGGCGTGAACTCCATCGTGCTGTGGGACAATCGCGCCACCCAGCATTACGCGGTCGGCGACTATTGGCCCGAGGATCGCATCCTCGAACGGGTCACGCTCGCGGGCGACAGCGTGCCCGGGCGCTGACGCCATGGCCAGCCCGGTCGCCATCACGCCCCGCAACCTGCGCTTCGCCTTCCCGGCGGCGCAGGGCCGCCCCTGGTGCGGGGGCGATCCCATCCGCACCGCCTTCTTCGACGGCATGTCGCTGATGTTTCCGGACGGCGAGCGCATGTTCATCGAAAGCGTGCGCGACACGGCGGACGGGATCACCGATCCCGCCCTGCTGGCGGAGATCCGCAATTTCACCATCCAGGAGGGCCTGCACAGCCGCGAGCACAGCCGCTTCAACGAACAGGTGGCGGCCAGCGCCCCGGCGCTGGTCGCGCGGCTGCAAGCCGGCGTCGCGCGGCGGGTTGCCCTGGTCGGCAAATACCTGAAGCCCGAACAGCGGCTGGCCGCCACCGTCGCGGCCGAGCATTTCACCGCCGTGCTGGCGGATTACATCCTGCGCCGGCCCGGCCTGCTGGCGGATGCCGATCCCGAATTCACCGGGCTGTGGCTCTGGCATGCGATCGAGGAGACGGAGCACAAGGGGGTCGCCTTCGATGTCCTGGCCACGCGGCGCAAGGGGTTCGGCGGCTGGTGGCTGCGGGCCCGCACCATGCTGCTGCTCACCCTCAGCTTCAGCTTCTTCCTGTCGCTGCATGTCATCCTGCTGGCCCGGGTGCATGGCGGCGGGCGCCTGGGCTGGCGCCGGGCGGCACGGCTGATCGCCTTCTTCTGGGCGCCGGGCGGGGTCATCCCCGGCACCCTGGGGGCCTGGGCCGCCTTCTTCCGCCCCGGCTTCCACCCCTGGGACCACGACAATCGCGGCCTGATCGAGGATCGCCGCCGGGAATTGCAGCGCGCCTGATTTCCCGTTCCGCCGCCCCGGGGCCGCCGGCACTGCCGTGCGGCCCCTTTTTTTTCGTTCCGGCGGCACGGCAGGAATTCTTATTCCACCTTAATCCATTGTTTTATAAAAATTTTTCTCCATCGTTGCCCGTTAAATTATTTGACCACCATTTTATTCCCGGACAACCTGAGCCCGCCAGTACCAACGACCGGCTCGTCCGGCAGAGAGAGGACCCTGTCATGTCTGGAGCGCCATGCCTGCGCACGGGCGTCGACGATCGCCGCCGGGCGGCGGTGACCTGCCGCTGTCGCTGACCCGTACCGTTTTTCCACCCTTTCGCCCGCTTTCCCCCGTCATGAGGACGACATGAACATCCGACAGTCTCTTGTCCGGATCGTCAGCGCTGCGACGCTGATGATCACCACCGCCGTCGCCGCCCAGGCCGCCGACGGCCCCCTGGTCAGCACCGACTGGCTGACCCAGAACCTGAAGGACCCGAAGGTCCGCGTGCTCGAAGTCAGCGTCGTGCCCGGCGTCTACGAGAAGGGCCATATCCCCGGCGCCGTGAACATCGTCTGGCACACCGATCTCGTGGACAAGGTCCAGCGCGACATCGTCTCGAAGGACGGTTTCGAGGCGCTGACCGCCCGGGCCGGCATCAATGACGACACGACCATCGTGCTCTATGGCGACAACAACAATTGGTTCGCCGCCTGGGGTGCCTGGATCCTGTCCTATTACGGCGTCGACGACGTGAAGATCCTGGACGGCGGCCGCAAGAAGTGGGAGGCCGAGGGCCGCCCGCTGGACACCGCCACCCCGACCCCCGCCGCCGGCACCTTCAAGGTGAAGGACACCAACCCGGCACTGCGCGCCCGCCTGACCGACGTCCTCGCCGTGGTCGAGAAGCAGAAGGACGCCCAGATCCTGGACATCCGCTCGCCGGACGAATATTCGGGCAAGATCTTCGCCCCGCCGAACAGCCAGGAACTGGCGGTGCGCGCCGGCCATGTCCCGGGTGCGGTGAACGTGCCCTGGTCGAAGGCGGTGAACGAGGACGGCACCTTCAAGTCGAAGGATGAACTGAAGGCGCTCTATGCCTCGGTCGGCGTCGACGGCTCGAAGCCGGTCATCGTCTATTGCCGCATCGGCGAGCGTTCGGCCCATACCTGGTTCGCGCTCTCGAAGATTCTCGGCTATGAGGTGAAGCAATACGACGGTTCCTGGACCGAATACGGCAATGCCGTGGGCGTGCCGATCGTCAATGTCGCGGGCACGGTCTGGGGCGGCAAGTAACCCCAAGCCTTCCTTGACGAAACGGACGGGTGGCGTTGCCGGCGCCACCCGTTGCCTTTTCCGAGACACGAGATGACCCGCAGCCTGACGCCCGCCGCCCTGACCGCCGCCCTGCTTCTTCTCGCCGCCGTGGTGGCGGGCGCCGCCGTCCTGGGCGAGACGCCGGACCGGGGCAGCCCCTCGGCCTATGCCCTGCTGATCGGCGCCGGCCTCGGCTATGTCTTCCAGCGCAGCCGCTTCTGCTTCTACTGCAATATCCGCGATGCCTTCGAGGGGCGGGGCACCGGCCCGGTGCTCGGCATCGTCGCGGCGCTTGCCGTGGGCGGCACCGGTTACGCGGTACTGATGTCGACCTGGCTGCCCAATCCCCGCCTCGGCCTGCTGCCGCCCGAGGCCCATATCGGCCCGGTGTCGCCCGTGCTCGTCGCCGCCGGGCTTGCCTTCGGCTTCGGCATGGTGCTGTCGGGCAGCTGCATTTCCGGCCACCTGTACCGGCTGGCCGAAGGCTCCACCAGGGCGCCTTTCGCCCTGGCGGGCACGGTGATCGGCTTCGTGCTCGGCTTCCAGTCCTGGGACCTCGTCTATCTCGACCTGATCAGCGAGGCGCCGGTGCCCTGGCTGCCCGCCAGCCTCGGCTATGGCGGCAGTCTCGGCCTGCTGCTCGCGGTCTTGGCAGCGCTGGCCCTCGTGCTGCTGCCCGGGGTGAAGCGGGATAGCGCGGCGCCGGCCGCCGCCGCCTCGCCCTACCGGGCCCTGGCGGAGGCGGTGCTGGTGCGGCGCTGGCCGCCGGTTGCCGGCGGTGCCATCGTCGGGGTGCTGGCGGTCCTGTCCTATTTCAAGGTCCAGCCCCTGGGGGTGACGGCGGAGATCGGCTCCCTGGCCCGGACGGCGGCGGCCGATCTCGGCTGGCTGAACGGCCGGCTGATCGGGCTCGATACATTCGCCGGCTGCGCTACCCAGGTGATCCATGCGATTTCGGACAATGGCTTGCTGGTCGGCGGCCTTGTCCTCGGCGCTTTTGCCGGCGCGCTGCCCGCCGGCCAGTTCCAGCCCCGGCGCCAGCCCTGGCCGTCCTACGGCACGGCGCTGGCGGGGGGCGTGCTGCTCGGCTTCGGGGCCATGCTGGCGCTCGGCTGCACGGTGGGCGTGCTGCTGTCGGGGATCATGGCCTTCGCCCTCTCGGGCTGGGTCTTCGCGCTTGCCATGCTGGCGGCGATCCGGATCGGCCTGATTTTTACCCGAAAGTTTTAGCCCAAGGGGTGAGGCGCGCCTCCAGGCGCCGCATCGCCAATTCCATCAGAAGGGCGATGCCGGCGATCACCAGGATGCCGCCGATCACGACATCGGTGACCAGGAAATCGGCGCCGGACTTGATCATGAAGCCGAGCCCCCGGGTGGCGGCGACCAGTTCGGCCGCCACCAGCGTGGTCCAGCCGGCGCCGAGCCCGATGCGGATGCCGGTCAATATGCCCGGCAGGCTGGACGGCAGCACCACCAGCCCGATCACCTGGGCCCGGCTGGCGCCCAGCGCCAGGGCCGCCTCCACCCGGTCGGCGGCGACGCCGCGCACGCCGGCCGCGGCGGACAGGGCGATGGGCGGGATCATGGCAAGGGCGATCACCGTCACCTTGGAGACCTCGCCGATGCCGAGCCAGATCACGATCAGCGGCAGATAGGCCAGCGGCGGGATCGGCCGCAGCAATTCGATGATCGGATCGAGCACGCCCCGGCCGACGCGGCTGAGGCCGATGGCGAAACCGGCCGGCACCGCAACCGCGATCGAGGCCGCCAGCGCCGCCGCCACCCGCCCGAGACTGGCCAGGCCATGCTGCAACAGGGTGCCGTCGACATAGCCCTCGGTGGCGATGCCGTAGAGACGGCGGGCGACCGCAAGCGGCGACGGCAGGAACACCGGCGAGACCACCTTCAGCACCGCCGCCAGCCACCACAGGCCGACCAGGGCGGCCACGGTCGCCAGCGGCAGCCAGCGGAAATACTCCGCCTTCGATCCCGTGCTCATGCGGCAGTCCTTTCGGTGACGGCGGCCAGCAGGCGTTCCCGCGCCTCCTCGAAGGCGGGATCGCGGCGGATGGCGCGCGGGCTTTCGCCGCCGGCGATGCGCCGGGAAAAGCCAAGCTCGACCGTATCGACGATCCGCGCCGGGCGGGGCGACAGCACCACGGCCCGGGTCGCCATCAGCAGGGCTTCGTCCACACTATGGGTGATCATCAGGAAGCCGGCGCCGGCCTTGGCCCAGAGGTCGATCAGCAGGGTCTGCATCGCCTCGCGGGTCAGGGCGTCGAGGGCGCCGAGCGGTTCGTCCAGCAAGAGAAAGCGGGGGTCCGCCAGCAGGGCCCGGGCCAGCCCCACGCGCTGGCGCATGCCGCCGGACAGGGCCGTGACCGGGCGCCGCTCCGCCCCGGCAAGGCCGACCCGGGCCAGCATGGCCGCCGCCGCCGCATGGCGTTCGCGCCGGGACACCCCGCGCAGGCGCAGGGCAAGGGCGACATTGTCCCGCACGTCGGCCCAGGGGAACAGGGCGTCGTCCTGGAACACCATGGCGCGGTCGGCCCCCGGCCCGGTGACCGGCGCGCCGTCCACCGTCACCGCCCCCTCGTCCGGGCGGGCGAAGCCGGCGGCCAGCCGCAGCAGGGTGGACTTGCCGCAGCCGGACGGGCCGAGCACGACGACGAAATCGCCGCTGGCCACCGCCAGCGAAAGACGATCGACCACCGGCCCCGTTTCGGGAAAGCCGATGGCCACGCGATCCAACAGAAGTTCAGCCATGATCAGGGCGCGAAGGCCGGCATCCCCCCGGATGCCGGCCCCCGCCAGCCTCCTTATTTCGCCGCCTGGGCCTCGGTGACGAAACGGGAGGTGACATAGGCGCCGTAATCCGACAGCACGGCCGGGATCTTGCCCTGTTCCTTCAGGAAGGCCGAGGCATCGGCGATCGCCTTGGCGATGCCGCCGCCCAGGAGGTCGTTGCCCGCCTGTTCGGCCAGGGTCGGGAACACATAGCCGGTCAGAAGCCCAGGCACTTCTTCCGGCTTCGCGCCGGTCAGGCGGGCGATCTTCTCGGCTTCCGGCGAGGTGGCGGTCCATTTGGCGCCGTCCGCGCGGAAGGCGGCATAGGCATCGCCCGTGACCTTCACGAACTTGCGCACGATCTCCGGGTGCTTTTCGGCGAATTCGCTGCGCACGATCCAGGCATCGAAGGTCGGCGCGCCCCATTTGCCGACGTCCTCCGAAGTGACCAGCACCGCGCCGCTGCCCTTGATCTGGCCCAGCGCCGGATCCCAGACATAGGCGGCATCGATGTCGCCGCGGGCCCAGGCGGCGGCGATCTCCGGCGGCCGCAGGTTCAGGATCGACACCGTCTTCGGATCGATCTGCCAATGCTTGAGGGCGGCCAGCAGGCTGTAGTGGGTGGTGGAGACGAAGGGCACCGCCACCTTCTTGCCGGCGAGATCGGCCGGCTTCCCGATGCCGGCGCCGTTCCGCGTCACCAGCGCCTCGGACGAGCCGATGATGCCGACGACGAAGATCGTCTTGATCGGCAGTTCGCGGCTGGCCGCCGCCGCCAGCGGGCTGGAGCCGACATAGCCGATGTCGATGTCGCCGGAGGCGACGGCGGTGATCACCTCGGCCCCGGAATCGAACTTCCGCCAGTCGATCTTCCAGCCGGTGGCCTTTTCATAGGCACCGTCGGCCTGGGGCACTTTCGACGGTTCGACCGTGGTCTGATAGGCGATGGTGAAACTCTGCTCGTCCGCGCGGGCGGGGCCGCCGGCAAGCAAGGCGGTGCCGAGCAGCGCGGCGCCGATCATGGCGCCACGACGGGAAATCCTGGTCATGGTTCTGGTCCCCTTGTCCTGCGTCCCGGGGTCTTCTGCCCCGGCAGGATGACTGACGATCGATCGGCCGCGACGGCCGGGCGTGAAAAGCCGCTTAACGCCGGCGACGACAACAGCGGCCGGCCGGAAGGCGGGCGGCGGCGGCGGTCTGGTGAAGAGGAAGAGCCTGGGCCATGTCACGCATTCTCAAGGCGCCCCCTTGCTGGGGACGCCTTGATACTCTTGTCCCGGATCGTGAATGTCAATGATTCACATCTGTAATCTAATTTCAAATTTTTACAACACATTATTATTGTTTATTTGCCACGCTTGTCGAAGCGCCGGGCCAGGAAATCGCCCAGGCTTTGCACGCCCTGCACCAGCAGGATCAGGATGACCACGACGGTCGCCATCACGTCGGGCATGAAGCGCTGATAGCCGAAGCGGATGCCGAGGTCGCCCAGCCCCCCGCCCCCGACCGCCCCGACCATGGCCGAATAGCCGATCAGGCTGACCGCGGTCAGGGTCAGGGCCAGGGTGATCGCGGGCAGGGCTTCGGGCAGCAGCACCTTGCGCACGATCTGCAAGGGACTGGCGCCCATGGCGCGGGCGGCCTCGATCAAGCCCTGGTCGACGCCGCGGATCGCCGCCTCGATCACCCGGGCGATGAAGGGCGTGGCGGCCAGGGTCATGGGCACCACCGCGGCGCCCGTGCCGATCGACGTGCCGGCGACCAGCCGGGTGAAGGGAATGATCGCCACCACCAGGATGATGAAGGGCGTGGAGCGGGCGGCATTCACCACAAGGCCGATGATCCGGTTGGCCCAGGGCGCGGCGAACAATTCCCCGGCCCGGCTGGTCGCCAGAAAGACCCCGAGGGGCAGGCCCAGGGCCGTGCCGATCACCCCGGACAGGCCGACGATGAACAAAGTGTCCAGCGTCGCCTCGATCAGGAGGTCGACGATGGCGGGCGACAGGAACTCACCGAACATGGCCGAGCACCTCGACATGAAGCTGAAGGGCGGCGATTTCGGCCGCGACGGCGGCCAGGACGGCGGGATCCCCCGGCACGGTGGCCAGGATCACGCCGAAGGGCCGGCCCGCGATCTCATCGACCTGGGCCTGCACGATGTTGACATCGATGCCGAGGCGCCGGGCCAGCCGGGAAATCACCGGGTCCGTCGCATGGGCGCCGGTGAAGACGATGCGCAGCAGGGCCTCGCCGCCCGGCAGCGGCGCCGCCTGGAGCCGGCCGGCGAGCAGGGCCGGGATCGCCCCGGCGGTCAGCCTTGAGAGGAAACTCCGCGTCGTCCCATGGATCGGGCGGGCGAAAATGTCGAAGGTCGCCCCCTGTTCCACGATGCGGCCGCCGTCGATCACCGCGACCCGGTCGGCCACCGCCTTGATCACCGCCATCTCATGGGTGATCAGCAGCACGGTGACCTTCAGCGCCGCATTCACCCGGCGCAGCAGGTGCAGGATCTGTTCCGTCGTCTCCGGGTCGAGGGCGGAGGTCGCCTCGTCCGACAGCAGCACGCGCGGCTCGGTCGCCAGGGCCCGGGCGATGCCGACCCGCTGCTTCTGCCCGCCGGACAATTCGGCCGGGTAGCGGTCGCGCTTGTCGGCAAGGCCGACGAGATCGAGCAGCGGCTCCACCCGCCGGCGGATCTCCGCCTTGGCCACACCGGCAATCTCCAGCGGCAAGGCGACATTCTCGAAAGCCGTGCGGCGGGCCAGCAGGTTGAAATGCTGGAAGATCATGCCGATGGAGCGGCGCGCCCGCCGCAGGCCCGCCTCGGCCAGGGCGCTGATCTCGACGCCGTCGACCACCACCCGCCCGGCGCTGGGCCTTTCGAGCCCGTTGACCAGCCGGATCAGGGTCGATTTCCCCGCCCCGGAACGGCCGATGACGCCGAGGATCGCCCCTTCCGGCACCGCGAGGTCGATGCCGTCGAGGGCCGCCACCGCGCCCTGGCCGCCGCGCCCCGGATAGTGCTTGGCAACCTGTTCGAAGCGGATGACATCCGCCGTCATGATGCGCGGAGCGCCGGGCGGCGGTAGGAAAGGGCGAAAGCCGAACGCATGGCAGCCTCCAGAACGTCGGGTCGGATCGGGTCGCCAGTTGAAAATTATGCGGGCACATTATGCAATAAATAAATTAATACATTAACTATGTGATATTTATTTTTTGCATACGCATGTTCAATGTGAATCATTGACCGGGCCCGCGCCCTGGCCTTCAATAACCGCATCCAAGCCGACCCCGGAGACAGACTCTTGGCTGAAGTGACGATCACCGCCCCGCGCCGGCCCCGGGGCTTCCCGCCCCTCGGCTGCTGTTGTCGCCGCCCCTGATCTCACGCCTGCCTTGCCGGGGCCTGCCCGGCTGTTCAGTCCTCCGCCTCCGGGTGATGCCATGTCCGATACGCAGATGATCTATTTCGCCGGCAAGCCGGCTGGCCTTGCGGTTTCCATGCCGCGCGGCTGGCTGTTCTACGCCTCGACCGCGACCCTCGACCGGATCGACCGGCGCACCTTCGAGACCCTGCCGGACCTGCGCGCCGCCATCCGCCATGCCTGGCGGCCGGCGCGGCGCCTCGCCTGATCCCTTGCTTTTCCGTATCCGTTGCGGCGGCGCCTTGCCGCCCTGTTTGTGGAGTCTTGCCATGTTTCGACGTCAGTTCATCAGGATCGCCGGCCTTGCGGTCGCCGCCGGCCTTGCCCTGTCGGGCCCCGCCTTCGGCGCCGACAAGGTGAAGGTCGGCATCACCGGCGGCGAGGACGAGCAGATCTGGGAAAAGGTCCGCGAGCTGGCCAAGGCCGACGGCCTTGACATCGAGCTGGTGGTGTTCAGCGACTACCTGCTGCCGAACGAAGCCCTGAATGCGGGCGACCTCGATCTCAACGCCTTCCAGCACGTCCCCTATCTGGACAACCAGATCAAGGCCAAGGGCTATGACATCACCCCGATCGCGACCACGATCGTCACCCCGATCGGGCTTTATTCGGCCAAGGTGAAGGCGTTCAAGGACCTGCCGGACGGGGCGGCGATCGGCATTCCGAACGATCCCTCGAACGGCGGCCGCGGCCTCTTGCTGCTGCAGGCGGAAGGCGCGATCAAGCTGCGCGCGGGCACGGGCATCACGCCCTCGGTGGCCGACATCGTGGAGAACCCGCGGAAGCTCAGGATCAAGGAATTGGATGCCGCGCAGATCTCGCGCAGCCTGCCCGATCTCGATGCCGCGGTGATCAACACCAATTACGCCCTTCAGGCCGGGCTGAAGCCGCGCACCGACGCCATCGCCATCGAGGCGCGGGAGAACAATCCTTACGCCAATGTGATTGCGGCCCGCACCAAGGACAAGGACAAGCCGCTCTACGCCCGGGTGGTGAAGGTCTATCACCAGCAGGCGGTGCGCGATTTCATCGAGAAGACCTTCGACGGCAATATCCTGCCCGCGTGGTAAGCCCCTCCCGCCCCCGCCGTGCTTGACAGCGTGCGGCGGGGGTGTTCGTTTGGCGCGCAACCCTGTCGCGCAGCCGATGACCAGAGCATGTCGAGCACCGCCCTTCGCCCCCGCTATCGCCCGCCGGCCGCCGGCGACCTCAACCCCGAAGGCGGGGCCGCCAAGGCGGAACGGACAAGGCGGCGCCTGATCCTGGCGGCGGAGCGCCTGCTCGGCCAGCGCGGCATCGCCAATGTCAGCCAGCGCATGATCCAGCAGGCCGCCGGCCAGCGGAATGCCGCCGCCGTCACCTATTACTTCGGCTCGTTCGAGCAATTGGTGATCGAGGTGTTCCGCATGCGGATGACCGCGATCAATGCCCGCCGCATGGCCATGCTGGGCGACAGCAGCCCGTCGGTCATGGCCCTGGCCAGCGCCTTCATCGTGCCGCTGGCGGAAGAGTTGATGCCCCGGCCCGAGGGCAATCATTACCTGCGCTTCCTGCTGCAATATCGCACCGACCAGAATTTCCTGCGCCTGACCCTGCCGCCCTCGCTGATCGAGGGCATGCTGGTGGCGGCGCAGCGCTTCGTCGCCATGCGCCCTGACCTCTCCGCCGAGGATTGCGAGGATCGCTGCAACCTGTGCATCGACATGGTGGTCCATGCCCTGGCGGTGACCGAGATGAAGCTGGAAATCGAACGCCCGCCGACCGCCGACTGGCGCCGCCGGGTCGAAGCCCGCATCCGCAGCCTCGAAGACGCCGTCACCGCCATCCTCGAACGCTGACGCCGCGCCCCCTCCCCCCGCCGGACTCCCCCCGATCGGGGGGAGCTTGACCGCCCCGCCCCGACAAGAATGACCTCAACGAAACGAGGGAACGTCAGGTCGAGCATCTTCGAGGGCCGGAGTCGCCGCCTGCACAGGGCGGCGCCGCGGCGACGGGAGAAGCGTGCCTGAGCCAAGGCCGAGGGCCCGGCGTCCCCTCATCAGAGGCGGGAACGGGGCATGGGTCTTCTGATCAATATCGACAACGGCGGCACGCTGACCGACATCTGCGTCATCGACGGCGCCAAGGTGCACCACACCAAGACGATCACCACGCCCTACGACTTGTCGAAATGCTTCTTCGAAGGGTTGAAGAAGGCGTCGCTTGCCCTCTACGGCGAGGAACGGCTGGTCGATCTCCTGCTCGCCACCGATCACATCCGCTATTCGACGACCCAGGGCACCAATGCCATCGTCGAGAAGAAGGGGCCGCGCCTCGGCCTCATCCTGTCGGGCGCGGGCGATACCGCGGCCCTGACCCGCAGCGCCGCCACCGCCGACATGTTCGCGGTCCTGGTCGGCGACCGGGTGACGGCGATCGATACCGGCCTCTCGGGCGAGGCTTTCGACGGTGCCCTGGTCACCGCCGTGAACCGCCTGACCAATGCCGGCGCCAACCGCATCGTCATCAGCCTCGACGGCGCCGGCTACCGCGCGGACGAACAGCGGCTGAAGCGCGCGATCCTGCGGAAATTCCCGCGCCATCTGCTGGGCGTCGTGCCCGTGCTCTGCGCCTCCGATCTGGTCGACGACGTCGAGGCGGAACGGCGCTGCTGGTCGGCGCTGATCAATGCCTTCCTGCACCCGGCGATGGAAAACTTCCTCTACAACGCGGAAGCGATCCTGCGCGACTACAAGCACCAGAACCCGCTGCTGATCTTCCGCAACGACGGCGACAGTTCCCGCGTCGCCCGCACCATCGCGGTGAAGACCTATGGCTCCGGCCCCCAGGGCGGCATGGAGGGCGCCCGCGCGCTGGCCCGGCACTATGGCTTCAAGCGCCTGCTGACCATGGATATCGGCGGCACCACCACCGACATCGGCCTGGTCGAAGGCGGCGTGCCCCGCGCCCGGCGCCGGGGCGAGGTCGAGAATATCGAGATCTCCTTCCCCCTGGCGGAGATCGTCAGCGTCGGCGTCGGCGGTTCCTCCATCCTCGAAGTGAGGGACGGCGCCATCGCGGTGGGGCCGGAATCGGTCGGCGGCGCGCCGGGGCCGGCCTGCTTCGGCCTCGGCGGGACCCAGGCGACGATCACCGACGTCTTCCTGCTGACCGGGCTGATCGATCCGGCGACCTATTTCGGCGGCACCATGAAGCTGGACCGCGCCCGGGCCGAGGCGGCGGTGCAGGCCGCCATCGCCGCCCCCCTCGGCCTCGACCTTCCGGCGGCGCTGGCGGCGGCTGAGCACGCCTGGGTCGCCCGGATCGCCGACAGCCTGATCCAGTTCACCGCCATCGACGACGACACCGTGCTGGCGGCCTTCGGCGGCGCCGGCCCCTTCGTGGTTTCCGCCATCGCCGAAGCCGCCGGCATCCGCCGGGTGATCATCCCCGGCCTTGCCGCCGTCTTCTCCGCCTTCGGCATCGGCTTCTCCGATATCGCCCAGGGCTACAGCCGCGTGATCGGCAGCGCCGACCCGGCCGCCCTGGACGAGGCCGCGGCGGACCTGCGCCGGCAGGCCGCGCGCGACATGTTCGCCGAAGGCTTCGACATCGCCGACTGCCGGCTCGACTGGTCGCTGTCCCCCGACCCCGGCGACGGGCAAGGCCCCCACGCCTGGAACCCCGGACAGGGCCTGCCGGCCGCGCTTGCCGGCGCCGGCGCCATCGTCCTGGAACTGCGGGCGGTGCGCGCCATCAACCACGCGCGGCTGCTCAACGGGGCGGCCCCGCCGGCCAGCCCGGCCGGGGTCGCCGCCGCCCGCCGCCTGGCCCTGCCCGGCCTCGGCGCGGCCGAACTGCCCGTCCACAAGCTGGAGGACCAGATCCCGGGGGCCGAGGCGGCCGGCCCCTGCATTCTCGAAGAAGCCTTCTTCACGGCGCGCATCGGCCGGGGATGGCGGTTCAGCGTCAATGCCAATCGCGACACGCTGCTCGCCCGCGACAATTGAGGAGACAGACCGTGAAGGTGCTGGTTACGGAATATCTGCGCATCGATCTCGCCGGCGAGCGATGGGAATGCCGCCGCTGCGACCATGACATCGGCGACGCCCGCCGCAGCTACAAGGAGGGCCTGCTGGTCTACGACCGCGAGCCGGCCGATATCCACAAGCCCCTGCTCGATACCGGCAAATATGCCTTCACCTTCACCCCCGACCCGCGCTGGTGCCGCATCCTCGAATATTACTGCCCGAGCTGCGGCACGATGGTCGAGACCGAATACACCGTGCCGGGCCACCCGCCGGTGCATGACATCGAATTCGACCTCGACGCCCTGAAGGCGCAATGGGCGCAGCGCAGGCCGGTGACGGAACGGACCCCGGCAAAGGACCTGCCGCGTCCCGAAGGTCACCATCACCACCATCACCACCACCGTCACGGCCATCCCGAGGACTGACCCGATGAAACGCGTCTCTGTCGATATCGGCGGCACCTTCACCGATTGCTTCGTCATCTGGGGCGACCGCTACGTCCAGTCCAAGGCCCTGACCACCAAGCATAATCTGGCGCTCGGCTTCAACGAGGCGCTGGATTTCGCCTGCCGCGAGGTGGGCACCACGCGCGAGGACATGCTGGCGGAAGTGGATTCGGTCCGCTATGCCACCACCCTCGGCACCAATGCCCTGATCGAACGGCGCGGCCCCCGCATCGGCCTGCTCACCACCGCCGGCTTCAAGTCGACCGTACCGCTGTCGCGCGGGCGCGGTTATGGCGAAGGTCTGTCGATCACGGTGCAGCAGGACATCCCGAACGCCGAGCGCCCCCATCCCCTGGTGCCGATCGAGATGATCCGCACCGTCCGGGAACGGGTCGATTACAAGGGCGAGGTGCTGATCGCGCTGGACGAGGACGACCTGCGCCGCCAGATCCGCGACCTGATCGATGCCGGCGCCGAAGCCCTGGTGGTGGTACTGGCCAATTCGGTGAGCAACCCGGCGCATGAGCTGCGCGTCCAGGAAATCTTCGTCGAGGATTATCCGGAACACATGCTGGGCGCCGTGCCTCTGCTGCTGTCCCATCAGGTGGCGGGCCGCAAGGGCGAATACGTCCGCTCCATGTCGACGATCATGGACGCCTTCCTGCACAAGGCGATGTATTTCGGCCTCTCGTCGCTCGAACGCAACCTGCGCGCCTCGGGTTACGCCAAGCCCATGCTGGTGGTGCATAATTCGGGCGGCATGGCGCAGCTGAATTCGACCGACGCGCTCCAGACCGTGCATTCGGGGCCGGTCTCCGGCATCGCGGCGGCGGAACACCTGGCGAAGCGCGCCGGCCTCGGCAATGTCGTCGCCACCGACATGGGCGGAACGTCCTACGACATCGGCCTCGTCGTCGACGGCGGCGTGAAGTTCTATGATTTCCAGCCGACCATCGAACGCTGGCTGGTCTCCGTGCCCATGGTGCATCTGGCGACGCTCGGCTCGGGCGGGGGCTCGATCGCCCAGCACAACCGCATGTACGACACCGTCCAATGCGGGCCGAAAAGCGCCGGCTCCGACCCCGGCCCCGCCTGCTACGACCGCGGCGGCATGAACCCGACGGTGACCGACGCCGACCTCCTGCTCGGCTATCTCGATCCGGATAATTATGCCAACGGTTATATCAAGCTGAACCCGCGCCGGGCCCGCCAGGCGATCGAGGACGAGTTGTGCGATCCCCTCGATCTCGACCTGATCGCGGCGGCGAAGCTGATCAAGCGCACCGTCGATCTCGACATGGCCAACGGCGTCGCCACCGAACTGCGCACTTTCGGGTATGAGCCGAGCGAATTCACCCTGCTGACCTACGGCGGCAACGGGCCGCTGCATGCCTGCGGCATCGCCCGCGGGCTCGGCATCGGGCGCATCCTGGCGCCGCCCTTCGCCTCCGTCTTCTCGGCCTGCGGCGCCGGTAACCTGTCGCAGCTCCACATCCACGAAATGTCGACCTTCACCGTGCTGTTCGACGCCAACCGCAAGCAGCTCTTCACCGATTTCGACAAGCTCAACCGCATGGTCGAGGAACTGGAGCGCCGGGGCCGCGAAGACCTGCTGCGCCAGGGCATGCCGGCCGAGGCGATCCGCTATCGCACCGAACTCGACATGCGCTACGGCAACCAGCGGGTCCAGACCACGGTGGTGACCGATCTGCACCGCCTGGCATCGCTGGCCGACGTGGTGAAGCTGATCGACCAGTTCCACCGGTCCTACGGCGAGCGCTTCGGCGAGGGCAGCCAGGCAGCGGAGGCCGGGGTGCGCATCAACACCATCCGGGTCTGTTCCTATGTCGAACTCGACGCCGTCGATTTCCGGGACATCCACCCCGGCGCCCGGCGCGTGCCGGCGCCCGCCCCGGTGGCCACGCGCCCCTGCCATTTCGTCGATCACGACGCGGCGATCGAGACGGCGATCTATGACGCCGCCGCGCTCGAACACGGGGTCGTCATCGACGGTCCGGCGGTGATCACCACCAGTCACACCACCTATCTGGTCGAACCCGGCTGGCGCTACGAGGCCGCGGCCCAGGGCGCCGTCTGGTTCACCCGCATCGACGCCTGAGACCGAGGAGAACAGCCATGAACGTGATGCCCGGCCTTGCCACCCTCAGTGTCGGCGAACGCAAGCTGCTGCAGGATTTCGTCGACGAGCACCAGCTCTTCTACGGCCCCGACCCGGCGATCATGCGCAACCACAAGCTGGAACCGCGCACGGCCGCGGAGGACCGGGCGCTGGACACCCAGGGCGATCCCCATCTCCTGAACCAGGTGCGCGGCCGCGTCGTCTCGGCGCTGGCCGAGAGTTTCCGCATGGTCGAGCAGATGGGCGCCGCCCCCGGCGCCAAATGGGGCGACCTCGTCACCGCGATCTTCACGGCCAGCGGCGATCTTTCGGAAATCTCGCCCGCCGGCATCGTCACCTTCGCCGGGGTCTGCCAATATCCGATCAAGTTCGTCAACAAATACTGGACCCATGACCCTTCCGTCGGGGTGCGCCACGGCGATGGTTTCATCCACAATGATTCGCGTTACGGCGGCATCCACAACACCGACCAGAGCATGATGATGCCGGTCTTCCACGACGGCGAACTGGTGTGCTGGGTGTCCTCGACCATCCACGAGGGCGAGAACGGCGCGATCGAGCCGGGCGGCATGCCGGCCAAGGCGGAATCCCGCTTCGACGAGGGGCTGAAGATGAGCCCCTTCCGCATCGTCGAGGATTTCCAGGTCAAGCGCGACATCCTGACCTTCCTGCAGAATTCGGTGCGCGATCCGAAGCTGCAATACGAAGACCTGAAGGTGAAGCTGCATGCCTGCATGCGCCTGATGGACCGGGTGCGCGCCGTGATCGCCGAATTCGGCAAAGACGCGCTGATCGCCTATCTCCGCCGTAACCTCGAAGATACCGAGGCGGAAGTGCACCGCCGCATCGCCGAACTGCCGGACGGCGTGGTCCGCTTCAACACCTGGATCGATTCGACCCTGCGCGAACCCGCCCTGCTCAAGGTCGCCTGCGCCGCCCGGGTCAAGGGCGACCGCATGACCATCGATCTCCGCGGCTCGTCGCCCCAATTGTCCAACCGTTCGGTGAATGCGGTGCTGGGCTCGACCAAGGTCTGCTTCCTGACCGGCGTCCTACAGAACATCTGGCCGGACCTGCCGCATAACCTCGGGGTTCTCGCCGCCTTCGACTTCGAGACCGACCGCAATTCCCTGATCGACGCCAACAACGACGCCCCCTGCGCCATGAGCCTGCTGCCCATGTTCAGGACGATCACGGTGGCGACCGTCGCCTTTCCGAAATTCATCTACAGCCTGCCGGACGATGCCAAGGCGCGGGCGACCGTGGTCCTTGCCGGCCAGTACAACCAGCCCGCCACATTCGTCTACGGCGGCCTGACCCAGCACATGGAAGTGACGGGCAACTTCTGCGCCGACATCAACGGCAACGGCCAGGGCGCGCGCGAGAACCGGGACGGCGAACACAGCGTCTCGCCCCTGTTCGGCTTCATGTGCGATACCGGCGAATACGAACTGGCGGAAGAAGAACTGCCGATGGTGCGCCTGATCGCGCAGCATCTGGCCCGGGACCGCGTGGGCTGGGGCAAGTATCGCGGCGGGCTCGGCTACGAACAGATGGTGACCGCGCGCGGCACCTCCATGTGGGGCTTCATGACCGGGCAGTCGGGCTCGCGCTTCTGCTCGGCCCCCGGCCTGTTCGGCGGCTACAGTTGCCCGGCCTACCCGATCGCCAAGGTGAAGGACGTCAACGTCTTCGACTGGTTCAACGAGCACGGCAATGCCGCCCTGTTCCCCTATGACATCGTCCAGCTGATGAACGAGCGCCCGATCGGCCAGGCGCGCTATGTCACCGCCGATGCCGGCATGACCTTCGAGATGGTCGAGGAAGGCGAGATCTACATGATCTGCCAGGGTGCCGGCGGCGGTTACGGCGACATCCTGGAACGCGACCCGGAAGCGGTGATGCAGGACCTGCGCGAAGACCTGATCAGCCATGACAGCGCGCGGGAGATTTATCGCGTCGTCTATGATCCGCGCACCCTGATCGTGGACGCGACGGCGACCGCCGCCGCGCGCGACGAGGAACGCGCGGCGCGCAAGCGCCGGGGCAAGCCCTTCGCCGAATTCACCGCCGGCTGGGTGACCGATGGCCCGGCGCCGGACCTGCCCTATTACGGCTCCTGGGGCGATCCCGGCACGATCGTCGCCGGCTGGGACAAGAGCCGGCGGACCATGGAGGCCGGCGCGATCGAGCCGATCTTCATGCCAGATCCAAGGGAACTCCGCATCGCGGAACTGGAGGCGCGCCTCGCGGCGCAGGGCTGAGGCATGGGGCTGTTCCGCGATCTCCTGGCCCGCGAGGGGCGCCGCCCGCGCTGGCTGGACCATACGGATTACTGCGGCCGGCTGCTGGCGGCGGGCGCCATCCCCTGGGATGACGTCAGCCGTTTCATCGACTGGCACCGCAAGGCGCAAGGGCTGCTGCGGCCCGATGTGGCGGCCCTGCCCCTCGCCCCCCTGATCGCGGCGGCGGCCCGCCGGCCCGACCTGACCGAAGCCATGGCAGCCCGGCGCCGCCCGCTCTACCCGGTCAAGGCGCTGCTGGCGGACGAACCCCTGCGGGACCGGGTGCGCGGCCTGCTGGCGGCCCTGCGCGCCACCTATCCCACCCTGCCGCTGGCCCTGACGCTGCCGGCGCCCCGCGCCCTGGTCGCCTTCGCGGCCGGCCTTGCCGGACTGGCGATCGAGCCGCCGACGGCCGAGGATGCGGATGGCGCCGCCCTGTATCTGGCCGATTTCCTGCGCAGTTTCGGCGACAGCGGCATCGACGCCCTGCTGCTGGAAGAGATGCCAGGGGTGGCGATGACGGCGCCGCTGCTCGCCGCCTGCCGGCCGGTGATCAATATCGCCGGCCATTACCGCTGGGATGTCGGGCTGCGCCATGCCGGCACGGCACCGGTCGGGCCCGGCTTCGATTTCCTCATCGCCCCGGGCTCGGAGGCCGGGGTGCCGTCCGGCCTCGTCCTCCCCCCCGGCTATTGGGCCGGGCAGGACGAAGCCCCCGAGGGCGGCGCATTCATCTTCGCAGCGATCCCCGCGGATGCGGCGCCGGAGGCCGTGCTCGGCCGCCTGGCCGCGCTCGGGTAGCAACAGGTTCGGGAGCTGGATCATGGTCAAGGAAGGCGATCTTCTCTGGACGCCGTCGCCGGCATTCGCCGAGGCGTCCAACGTCACGCATTTCCTGCGCTGGCTGCGGGACCGCCGGGGTCTCGACTTCGCCGACTACGACGCCCTGTGGCGCTGGTCGGTGACCGAGATCGAGGCATTCTGGGCAGCGCTCTGGACCTATTTCGAGGTCCAGTCCGGGACCCCGTACCAGCGCGTCCTCAGCAGCCGGGACATGGCCCCCGGGGTGCGCTGGTTCGAGGGGTCGACGGTCAATTACGCCGAACACATGCTGCGCTTTTCCGGCAACGGCGAGGATCCCGCCTTCTTCCACCTGTCGGAGACCCGGCCGCTCGGCCGGACCAGCCGGCGCAGCCTCGGCGCTCAGGTGCGGATCGTGGCGACGCGCCTGCGCAGCCTGGGCGTGAAGCCCGGGGACCGGGTCGTCTCCTATATGCCGAACGTCCCGGAAACCGCCATCGCCATGCTGGCGACGGTGGCGATCGGCGCCGTCTGGTCCAGCGCCGCGCCGGAATTCGGCGTGAAGACGGTAATCGAGCGCTTCTCGCAGATCGAACCCAAGGTCTTCTTCGCCGCCGACGGTTATCGCTTCGCCGGCAAGGATTTCCCGCGCTTCGACGAGGTGCAGGCGATCGCCGCCGCCCTGCCCAGCCTGGACCATGTGATCTGGCTGCCCTATCTGAACGAGGGCGCGGAACTGCCGCCGGTCGCCGACGCCATCCTCTGGCGCGAGTTGATGGATCATTCCGAGGTGCCGCCCCATCTCTTCGTCTACGAGCGGGTGGCCCACGACCATCCCTTATGGATCGTCTTCTCGTCCGGCACCACCGGCCTGCCCAAGGCGATCGCCCACAGCCATGTCGGCGCCCTGATGGAACACCTCAAGCTCTGCCATTTCCACCTGAACCTGAAGCCCGGCAGCGTGATGTTCTTCTATACGACCACGGGCTGGGTGATGTGGAACATCGTCCTGGCCGGCCTTCTGGTCGGCGCCGCCGTGGTGCTCTACGACGGCAGCCCGGTGCATCCGGAACCGGACGTCCTGTGGCGGATGGCGGCCGAGACCGGCACCACCTGCTTCGGCGCCAGCCCCACCTACGTCCAGATCCTGGAGCGCAAGGGCCTGGAACCCGGCAAGACCCACGACCTGTCGCGCCTCGAAGCGATCCTGCTGGGCGGGTCGCCGGCGACGCCGGAAAGTTTCGCCTGGTTCTATCGGGCGGTGAAATCGGACCTGTGGCTGACCTCGCAGAGCGGGGGGACCGAGATCGCCTCCGGCTTCGTCGGCGCCTCCCCCACCCTGCCGGTCCATGCCGGCGAGATCCAGACCCGGATGCTCGGCATGGATGTGCATGCCTGGGACGACGCCGGCGGCGACGTAACCGATGCGGTGGGCGAGCTGGTCGTAACCTCCCCCTTCCCGTCGATGCCGGTCTATTTCTGGAACGACCGGAACGGCAGGCGCTATCACTCGTCCTATTTCGACGTCTTCCCCGGGGCCTGGCGCCACGGCGACTTCATCAAGATCAACCGGCGCGGCGGCTGCTATATCTACGGCCGCTCGGATTCGACGCTGAACCGCTATGGCGTGCGCATCGGCACCGCCGAGATCTATCGCGCGGTCGAACAGGTCGACGGCGTGCTCGACAGCCTGATCGTCTGCTGCGAACTGCCGGGCGGCAATTTCTACATGCCACTGTTCGTGAAGCTGCGGCCGGGAACCCAACTGGACGATGCGCTGCGCCAGCGGATCAACGCCAGGCTGCGCCAGGATTGCAGCCCGCGCCATGTGCCCGATGAAATTCACCAGGTTGCCGACGTGCCCTATACGCTGACGGCCAAGAAAATGGAGATCCCGGTGCGCAAGATCCTGATGGGCTGGGCCCCGGACAAGGCCGCCAGCCGCGACGCCATGGCCAATCCGCCGGCCCTCGACGCGTTCATCGCCCTGGCCGAAGACCGAAGACGCATCGCTGTCGCCTGAATGGGGACAAGTTTCCTCGAAAGGGAGAAAACGCAGGAGCATACTGGACGCAGCAGCGGGGAGGAATGCCGGAACAACCGGCAAGGGCGGCCCGGAAGGACCGCCGACGCTGCGGGCCAAATAACGATAACCGAAACAAATCGGATTGGTGCCGCCATGCTGGTCAGAACCAAATTTCTGCCGCCGAGCCTGTTGACCAACCTCGTGCGCCGGAAAAACCTCGAAGATTACTTCGAGAACCTGCCCGCCCATACGGTGACCCTGGTGCGGGCACCGGCCGGCTTCGGCAAGACGACGCTGATGGCCGACTGGCGCAAGCGCCTGCTGTTCGACGGCAGCCGGGTCGCCTGGCTCAGCCTCGACCAGCACGACAACGAACCCTCGCAACTGCTCACCTACCTGCTCGGGGCGCTGGACCAGGCGTTCGAGAACGACCGCCAGGGCTCGACCTCCTTCATCGCCGCCTCGGGCAATCTCGCGCCCAATCAAGTCGCGGGCTTCATCGTCAACGAGGTGCAGCAGATCAGCGACGACATCTTCATCTTCCTCGACGATGTTCACGAACTGAGCACGGCCCCCGCCCTCTCCATCCTCTACGACCTCATCCATTACGCGCCGCCCAACCTGCATTTCGTGCTGGCGGGCCGGCCGGCCATGTGGCTCGGCCTGTCGCGCCTGAAGGTGCAGGGCCGGGTCCAGGAGACCGGCATCGCCGAGATGCGCTTCGACATCGCCGAGGCGATCGAATTCTTCCGCCTGCGCGGCCACGATCTCCTGCGTCTCACCGATATCGATACCCTGAACCAGGCGACCGAGGGCTGGGTCGCCGGCCTCTGCCTTGCCAGCCAGTCGCTGGCGCGGAAGCGCAACGTCTCCGAATTCGTCGAGACCTTCTGCGGTGAAACCAAGGAGATCACGGACTATATCCGCGAGACCGTGTTCCGGCAGATCGGCGAAGAGGACCGCCATTGGCTGGTCCGCGCCTCCCTGCTCTCGCGCTTCTGTCCCGGCCTTTGCGACGAAGTGCTCGACTGCGCGGATTCAGGCACGCGCATCGCCCGCCTGATCGAGGAAGTGCCCTTCATCATCCCCCTCGAAGGGACCGAGGGCTGGGCGCGGCTGCACCCGCTGCTGCGCGAATTCCTGGCCGGGGAGGTGAAGCTCCTCCCGCGCGAGGAACTGGTCGGCCTGCACAAGCGCGCCGCCCTGTGGTTCTCCTCCCGCGGGGAGATTTCAGAGGCCATCCACCACGCCATCGAGGAGGGCAACGCCCCCTGGGCCATCGAACTGATCGCCCGGCAATCGCGCCATCTGGTCGAGACGGCGCAGATCCTTCTGCTTATGAGCTGGTACGAGCGCCTGCCGAAGCGGCTTTTCGTCGAACGGCTGGATCTTTCCGTCGATGTCGGCTGGGCGCTGACCCTGTCCATGCGCATGGACGAGGCGGGCGAGACCATCGCCGCCGTGGAAACCGCGCTGGCGGCGCGGCCGGACGAGGCGGTCCGCTATGAACTGCAAGCCCTGAAGGCAGCCTTCTTCACCCTGAACGACCGCACCTTCGAGGGCGCGCAGCTGGCCGAGCAATGGCTGGCCGGCGGGCCGCGCAACGACCAGTTCAAGATCGGCGCGCTGGCCAATGTGCTGACCTACAATTGCACCATCGCCGGCGATTTCGAAAGCGCCCTCGAGGCGCAGGTGATGGGCGAATCCTGGGCGACGGCGGAACGCAGCCGGTTCACCATGGTCTATGCCGGCTGCGTGATCGGCAGCGTGCACGAGCAGCGGGGCGATTTCGAGGCGGCCCGCACCGTCTACGAAGAAACGCTGCGCCTGGGCGAGGTCGCCGGCGGCCGCCGGTCCGTACCGGCCAGCCTGCCCGCCTCGTGCCTGTCGGGCCTGCTTTACGATCTCGACGATCCCGCCGGGGCGCAGCGCGTGCTGGCCGGGCGCTTCGACATCGCCTGCTCGCGCACGCCGCCCTCGATCGGCCTGCGCGGGCCGCTGGCCCTGGTCCGCATCCATGCCGCCGAGGGGGACATGAAGCGTGCCCTCGAACGCCTGGACCGGCAGGAGGCGATCGCCAACCGCCTGAATTTCACCCGCATCGTCGCCGCCTGCCTGGTGCAGCGCCTGCATTTCGCCCTTGCGGCCAACGACTGGCGCCAGGTCCGCCACCTGCTGAACCGGCTCGACGCCCTGCTCCGCCCCGAAGACCCGAGCCGCGGCCGCACCGCCGTCACCGTAACCAACGAGATCATCCACCTGGGCCAGGCCCGGGCCGATTGCCTGCTGGGCGAGGCGAAGCGGGCGCTGCCCTTCCTCGCCCGCTATGTCGCCGAGGCCGAGGCCATGGGGCGTTTCGGCGATCTCGTCGCCGGGCGGTTGCTGCTGGCGGCCTCGCTCTGGGCGACGGGGGAACGGGACGAGGCGGTGGCGGTGTTCCGCCTCGCCCTGGCGGCGTCGCTCCGGCGCGGCTATCTCCGGGTGTTCCGGGATCACCGGCTCTACCTGCTGCCGCTGATGAAGGCGCTGGCCAGCGGTTCGCTGGGCGAGGCCCTGCCGCAGGACAAGATGGGGTTCATCCTGGAACTGGTCGCGGGCGCCGGGCCCGGCGCGGCGCCCCAGAAATCGGAAGTGGTCAGTTTCGCCGATGCCAGCCGCACGGTCCGGCCGGCACCGGAACGGATCGTCGCCAGCCGCCCCGAGCCGGCGCCGGAACAGCCCCTGTACCAGCAATTGACCGGGCGCGAGCGGGAAGTCCTCGGTTGCATGGCGGAAGGGCTGACCAACAAGGAAATCGCCGTCGCCCTGGCCATCACGCCGGAAACGGTGAAATGGTACGTGAAGCAGATCTTCGTGAAGCTGGGCGCCAACACCCGGACGCAGGCGGTGCGCCAGGCGCGGCGGGCCCGGGTCCTGTAACCCCGCCCGCCCCCCGGCGCCGACCTCAGCCGGCGGCGAAACCGCCGTCCACCGAAAGCTCGGCCCCGGTCACCCAGCCCGAGGCGTCGCCGGCGAGAAAGAGCACCGCCTCGGCGATATCCTCCGGCCGGCCGAGGCCGAGGGGCTGGCGCGCGTCGAAGGCCTGGCTCACCACCCGTTCGTCCTCGGCAAGGCCGGCGGCGACGATATTGCGCAGTGCCGCCTTGCCCATGTCGGTCATGATCAGGCCGGGGTGGATCGAATTCACCCGGATGCCATAGCCGAGGGCGGCGAATTCGAGCGCCGTCGCCTTGGTCATCAGCCGGACCGCGCCCTTCGAGGCGCAATAGGCGGTCAGCCCCGGCACCCCGCGCAGGCCCGCGATCGAGGACAGGTTGACGATCGAGCCGCCCCGCCCGGCCCGGCCGCCCGGGCGCATGGCCACCGAAGCCTCGCGCAGGCCGAGGAAAACGCCGGTGGCATTCACCCGCATCACCCGCTCGAAAGTCTCGAGCGTCGTGTCGGCCGCGGCATGCACCGCTTCGATCCCGGCGTTGTTGACCAGGATGTCGAAGCCGCCGGTGGCGTCGATGGTCGCGTTCACCACGCGCCGCCAGTCGTCCTCGGCGGTAACGTCATGGGTCATGAAGCGGGCGGCACCGCCGATGGCGGCGGCGGTGGCTTCACCGGCCTCGGTCAGGACGTCGGTCAGGACGACGGCGGCCCCGGCCGCGGCGAGGCGGCGCGCCGTTTCGGCCCCGAGGCCGCGGGCGGCGCCGGTGACGAGGGCGGTCTTGCCGTCGAGAGGCAGGGTGGCGAGGGGCAGGGTGGCGGTCTGGGTCATCGGTCTCTCCCTGGGATTCGCCGTGTCGGTCCGGCGCCGACAGCATCCGCCGGAAATCCCGCGTCCTCCCTCCCCCAGGACGGGGGGCCCCGGCCTCTCAGGGCTCGGCGCCGATCCGCACCATCAGCTTGCCCTTGTTGCCGCCGTCATACATCGAGCGCAGCGCCGCCACCGCATTGTCCAGCCCGTCGGCGATATCGAGGCGGAATTTCAGGCGTCCTTCGCGCAGCCAGGGGATCAGCTCGGCCCAGGCCGCCGGATAGCGGTCCATATGGTCGAGGATGACGAAGCCCTCGATCCTGAGGCGCTTCATGATGACGTTGTGGAACATGCGCGGTCCCGAACCGCGCAGGTCGCCGTTATAGGTCGAGATCAGCCCGCAGCAGACGACGGTGCCGCCCAGCGCCATATTCGCCAGGCTGGCATCCAGGATGTCGCCGCCGACATTTTCATAGAGCAGGTCGATGCCCGCGGGCGCCAGCCGGCGCAGCGCCGCCGCCACGTCTTCGGCCTTGTAGTCGATGACGGCGTCGAGCCCCGCCTCCTCGCGCAGCCAGGCGCATTTCTCGACACCGCCGGCGATGCCGATCACCCGGCAGCCCTTCAGCCGGGCGATCTGGGCCGCGCAGGCGCCGGCAGCCCCGGCCGCCGCCGAGACGACGACCGTGGCGCCCGGCCTGGGCCGCCCGATGTCGAGCAGCCCGACCCAGGCGGTCGGCCCGGCGATGGCGAGAACCCCGAAAGCCAAGGCCAGGGGAATGCCGTCCGGCCGGTCGAGGATGGTCCAGCCGGCGCCGTCGGTCACCACATAGTCGGCCCAATGGCCCAGCCCCATGGCCAGTTGCCCCGGCCGGAAGCCGGGGTTGCGGCTTTCCGCCACTTCCGCCAGCACGAAGCCCAGCATGGGCGTGCCGAGGGCGACGGGGGGCATGTAGAGTTCCTCGATATCCTCCATCCACAGGCGGTTGGTGGCATCGAGGGACAGATAGACCGAGCGCATCAGCACCTGACCCTCCGCGAGCGGCGCCACCGCCGCGCTTTGGAGGCTGAGATCGTCGTTTTCGATCGCGGTCCGCGGCCGCTTGTCCAGGCGCCAGAAGCGGGAGACCGGGCGATCGCCGGCATTGAGGCTGCGAGCCGCTTCCATGATGCGTTCCCCTTTTTGGTTTTGGTTTCAGACGGCGGCGTAAAGCGTGACGACGCAGGCCCCGCCGAGGCCAAGATTGTGCTGCAGCGCCAGCTTCGCCCCCTCGACCTGGCGCGGGCCGGCGCTGCCGCGCAATTGCCAGACCAGTTCCGCGCATTGGGCAAGGCCGGTGGCGCCGAGCGGGTGCCCCTTGGACAGGAGGCCGCCCGACGGATTGGTCACGCAAGTGCCGCCGTATGTGTTCTGGCCGTCCAGGATGAAGCGCTCCGCCGTCCCTTCCGGGGTCAGGCCCAGGCCCTCGTAGGTGATCAATTCGTTGGCGGTGAAACAATCGTGCAGTTCGGCCACGGGAATGTCTTCCGGGCCGATGCCCGCGATCTCATAGACCTGGGCGGCGGCGGCCCGGGTCATGTCGTAGCCGACGACCTTGCGCATGTCGTGGTCGGCAAAGGTGGACGGGCGATCGGTGGTCATCGCCTGGGCCGCGATCCGCACCCGGGGCGACAGGCCGTGGCGGCGGGCGAAGTCGCCGGAACAGACGATGGCGGCCGCGCCGCCGCAGGTGGGCGGGCAGCATTGCAGCCGGGTCAGGGGCGCGAAGATCATCTTGGCCGCCATGACCTCTTCCAGGGTGATCGGGGCCCGGAACAGGGCATAGGGATTATGGGCGGCATGGCGCCGGGCCTTGACGGAGATGGCGGCGAAGGTCTCCGCCCGGGTCCCGAACAGGTGTTGATGGGCGCGGCCGGCACCGCCGAAATGCTGGGCGGCGAAAGGCGTGTCGCCGTCGAAGCCCTGGATGCCGCGCATTGCATCGTTGAAACGGGCCAGCGGTGACGGCCGGTCCTCGAACACGGTGCCGAGGGCGCCGGGCTCCATCTGCTCGAAACCGAGGGCGAGGACGCAGTCCGCGGCCCCCGTCTCCACCGCCTGCCGCGCCAGGAACAGCGCGGTCGAGCCGGTGGAGCAATTGTTGTTCACATTGACGATCGGAATGCCGCTGAGGCCGACGCCATAGACTGCCGCCTGCCCCGCGGTCGAATCGCCGTAGACATAGCCGACATAGGCCTGCTGGACGGCATCGTAGCCGATGCCGGCGTCATCGAGCGCCGCCCCGGCCGCCCGGGCGCCCATGACCGCATAGGGCTCGCTTTGCCCCGGCTTGGTGAAGGGGATCATGCCGACCCCGGCGACAAAGACTTCCCGTGCCATATTCCTGCCCGCCTCCGCTTTTCTTCATCATCGGTCCGCGGCCGGGCGCCGGCGCCCCCCCAATCGGGCGGGCCCCGCTCAGCCGTCGCGGCCGATGCGGGGTTTCAGGCTGCCTTCCAGCAGGCCGATCTCGGCCCCGAGGTGAGAACCGCGGTAGACGACGGAGGTTTCGTGGCGGGCATAGTCGCCGCTACGGAGCGCACTCAGCCAGTTGAACGAGCCGACGGCAAGCAGGGCCCCGTCCGCCCAGACCAGCTTGCTGTGCAATTGCCTGACGGCATGGAGCGGCACGCCGAGCTTGGCCAGCGCCGCCTGCGCCTCGGCGAACTTATCCTGCCCCGGCTTGTTGCGGTCGCGGATCAGCACCGGATCGGCGAAAATCTCGACCTCGACGCCGCGCGCCCGCGCCTGCGCGATGGCCGGGGTGGTACCGGCCCTGGCCATGGTGTCGACATTGACCCAGGGCGAGACGATGCAGAATTTCCGCCGCGCCGCCGCCAGTTCCTGCAACAGAAAGGCGTCGTGTTCCGCCGCATCGCGCAGCATCTCGACTGTGCGCTGGCCCTGCGACAGGTCGGGGCGCGGCGGGACCTGGAACGCCAGCCCGTTCGCCTCCTCGGCGAAGAGGAAGCGGGCGAGAACGGCACGCGGGCTGCCCGGCGGGGCCGCCGCCAGCGTATCCATGTCGCCGAAGACGAGAAATGCGTCCTTGGCGCGCGAAACCGCGACATTCAGCATGCTGGGGGACTGGTCGATGAAGCCGCCGTCGGCATGTTTCGAATAGACCGGCGAGAAGATCACCACCGGCCGCTCCGCCCCCTGGAGGGCGTGGACCGTGCCGATGGTCATGCCCTGGCGGCCGACATCGATGCCGGCCTCGGCGCAGGCCTTGGCGATTTCGCGGACCTGCCGGCCGAAGGGGGTGACGATGCCGACGATATCCTCCAGCCGCCGGCCGTAGCGCTGCTTCAGCCCCTCGCCCTCGGCCGCCAGCCAGGCCGCGATGGTGTGCGCCTCGAGGGCATTGAAGCGACTGCCCCCGGCGGCCGCGGCCATGCCGTCGACATGGAGATAGCCCATGGGCGGCAGCATCGTCCCCACCGCCGCGCCCCGCCTCGGCAGCAGCGTGCCCTTGTAGCAAAGGTCGTTGCAGAAGCCGATGATCTCGTCATAGCAGCGCCGGTGCTCGAACAGGTAGAGGCCGCGGTCGAGCCGGGGATAGGGCTGGAAGCGGCAGGCCGACTGCGCGAGGCGCATGGTGCTGCCGCTGCGCGAGGTCAGGCCCAAGGCTTCCACGCGTTCGAGCGCCGCCCTGTCCCCGGCATGGGACAGCAGCCCGGCCTCGGTCAGGTTGCCGATATCGACCGCCAGCGGCAGGGAAGAGATCGGCTCGATCTGCTGCGTATCGCCGATGACCAGGGCCCGCTTGGCCAGGGCGAAGGACGGCGCCGCCACTTCCGGCAGTACCTGCCCCGCCTCGTCCACGATCAGCAGGTCGATATGGTTGAAGAGATACTCCGTGCGGAAGCTGCCCGAACGATCATCGCGGCAGGTCATCTTGCCCGGCAGGGTCGCGAAGGTGGAGACGGCGCAGGGGGTCAGCATCATCCGCCGCCGCCACTGGGGTTCGACCATGGCGCGATCATTGGCGCCCCGCCCGGTCTGCTGCTGGCGTTGCAGCGCGGGCAGCGCCTCTTCCATCGCCAGCAGCCAGCGGCCCTCCCAATAATGGGTGGCGAGCAGGAACAGCCGGAATCGCAGCCGGCAATCCGCCAGGCGGTCGAGGGCGACGACGCCCGGGACATCGCCGCTTTCCCCCGCAAGGCGTTGCGCCAGCGCCCGCCACGCGGCGGACCGGGCGTCGCGCGCCGCCAGCGCGTTCATGGCCCGCTGGTGGCGCTCCGCCGCTTCCCTCTGTTTCTCCGCTCGATCCCGGAGCTGATTCTTCAGGCGGGCCTCCATGGCATCGGCGCGCGTCTCGGCGAGGACGGCCTCGTCCGCCCCGGCTTCGCGCAGGAAGAGCCGGGCGCGCAGCCCGCGCTTCCGCGCCACCGGCGGCAGGAAGGCGAAGAGGGATTGCAACAGGGGCTCGGACGCGAGCCAGCCCTCCCATTTGTGCAGCAGGGCGGCGGCGGCGGCGCCCTCGGCCTCGGCCTGGGTGCGGGCGGCCTGCCGTTCGGCGAGTGCGGCCTCGGGCGCCTCGCCCAGGTCCTGGCGGATCGCGGCCTCGATCTGCACCATGGCCCCGTGGGTGGCGTCCGCCTCGGCCAGCGTCCGCTGTTCCTCCCGCATCAGCCCGTGCAGGGCGTCGATCGCCGCCGGCACATCCAAGGGTTCAAGACCGGGAAAGGCGGCCCGGGCCGCGCGCAGATAGGCGGCGCGGGCGCGGGCCAGATAATCCGCCGTCTCCAGCTTGTCGAAGAAACGCTCGGTCTGGTATTTCGCCGCGGCCTCCCCCTCCCGGCTTTTCGAGGCCAGGAACAGGCCGAAGCTCTGGATCTCCGGCAGCCAGCGGCCGGCAAAGGGCCCCTCGCCCCGGCCGAAATCCTTGCCGAAGGCGTCGATGATATTGGTGACCGCCTGATTGTTGGTCGAGGCGGCGACGATCAGCGGCGGCTCGCCCCCTTCGAGGGCCGCGCGCACCCATTCCCCGGCGATGGCGGACAGCAGCATGGTGGTCTTGCCGGTGCCGGGCGGGCCGTTCACCGCCAGGATCTCGCCGTCGCCGGCCCGGGCCAGATGCGCCAGCACTTCGCGCTGGTGATCGGCCAGCGGGAAATCGCCGTTGGCATGGCCAAGCCGTTCGGCCAGGGGAAACGGCCCCGCGAGCGCCGGTTCGAGCGGGCGTGGGGTGCTGCGGGCGAAATTCGCCAGCAGCGGCGCCGCCGGCTGCTCCCGGATCAGGACGTCGCTGAGGGCGAGGATCTGCTTCACGGTCTGCGCATTGTCCGCAGCGGGGCGGATCAAGCCCCATCCCACGGCCTGATAGTCGTCGTCCGCTTCCGGCCAATTGCCGCCGGCCTCGGCCATCAATTGGCGCCAATAGGCTTGGTGGCGCGGCCACAGGTCGTCGCGCCCCTCGCCGGCCGGGAAGGGCCGGGCGGTCAGGAAACGGTCGAGATCGGCGACGCTGCCGATGGAAAAGGCCCCGCGCGGCAGCGGATCGAGAATATCGCGCGCGATCACGCTGCGCATCGGGATGATCAGGCCCGCGCGCGTCACCGCCGCCTCGGTGACGACCGGGGCGACCTCGAGCGGCAGCCCGTCGCCGCGCGACCGGGCATGGCTGACCCGGCGGCGGACATGAAGAGGGCGATAGGAGACGGCGACGCGCGACTGATTCTTCGGCACGCCGGCGAACAGCACCTCGATGGTGTCGCGGCTCAGACGGCCGCTTTCCGCCTCCGCGCGCGACAGCGCCTGGAATTCGCCCAGGGCCTTGGGCGTCAGGCACGCCTCCCCGGCGGCACTGTCCGCGACGGCCGCGCGCCAATAGCGCAGCACCGACAGATCAGCCTTGACCATGACAAACCTCTCACCCGACCACCGCCGGCCTGCCCCTTCCGGGGCCGGCCGGGTGCAACCATAACCACTCTCTCGTAGCAGAGTATCCTGGTTTTACAACCGGGCGCGGCAAACCGCCCCGCGGCGGGGTCAAAGCGGGGCGGCGCGTTCCGGCAGGATGAGGCGGCACAGGGCATCCAGCCCTTCCGTCAGCGCCGCGGGGCCGGGCTGGAGGATGACCGGCGCCTTGATCTCGTGCAGCCGGCCGTCGCGGACCGCGGGAATGCGCTCGAAGCCGGGCCGGGCCGCCAGTTTCTCCGGCCGGAACTTCTTGCCGCACCAGGAGGCGACGATGATCTCGGGCGCGGCCGCGACCACCTGTTCCGCGGTGACGATCCGGTCGCGGGCGGCGCCTTGGCCGGCCAGATGGGGGAAGACGTCGACACCGCCCGCGGCCTCGATCAATTCCGAGATCCAGGCGATGCCGCTGATCATCGGCTCGTCCCATTCCTCGAAATAGACCCGGGGACGATGGTCGAGCCGGGCCGCCGCCGCCCTCGCCGCATCGATGCGGCGGGCGAAGCCGTCGGCCAGGGCCAGGGCCCGCGGCCCTGCCCCGACCATGGCGCCGAGCAGGCGGATCATGTCCAGAATCCCGGCGATGCTGCGCTGGTTGAAGGCGTGAACGGCGATGCCGGCGCGCACCAGATCGGCCACGATCGCCGCCTGGAGATCGGAGAAGGTGAGCACCAGATCCGGCTTCAGGGCCAGGATCTTCGGCATGTCGGCAGAAGTGAAGGCCGAGACCCGGGGCTTGTCGCGCCGGGCCGCCGGCGGGCGGACGCAATAGCCGGAGATGCCGACGATGCGGTCCTCCGCGCCGAGGAGATAGAGGGTTTCCACCGTCTCCTCGGTCAGGCAGACAATCCTTTCCGGCGGAAAGGCCATCAGGCGAAGGCCGGCACTGGCCGGGCGACGAGGCCGAGCGAGATCGCCGCCTGATGGACGACGGCAAGGATCGCCAGCGCCAGCACGTTCATCTGCAGGACATAGCCGACGATGGCGGCGCTGAACGCCCCCTCGCCGTTGCCGATGGCCAGGGCCGAGGCATAGAGCGCAAGCTGCCAGACGACGAATGCGGCAACGAAGCCGGCAAGCCCGCGCACCAGCGCATGGCGGCGCGCCAGCAGGCCCGCCGCCGCGACGGCACCGGCCAGCGACAGCAGCGCGCTGATGCCGATGGCGCCGCCCCAGGCATAGGTCGAGGCGTCATGGGGATAGGACAGCAGGCCGAAGCCGATGGCCTGATTGACCGCCCAGGCCAGGACGACCGCCAACACCGCATCGCGGCGCGACAGATTGAGCGCGGCAATGGCGGCAAGGGCCGCGAAGGGCGTCGCGCAGGCCAGCACCAGCGAGAAGGCCGCACCGGCCAGGGTGATGAAGCCGAGCCACAGCAGGCTGCGGCTGCGGGCGGACAGGCCGGCCAGGGCGCCACCGGACGGAAGGGACGAAACACTCATGAGATCACCTCTTTCCCCACGCATGGGCGATATAGCGGGCGGGGAAAGCGGGCGACGGCGCACGGCCGGGATGAGGCCGGCGGCGACGCCACCGCCGGGACACCCCGCCCGACGACTGGTCTTCACGGCAGGTCTCCTGGCTTGCGGATCGCCGCCCTGGCCGGCCTTCCCGGACCCGGGCGGATCCAGTGGCATGTTCGGTTCGGGCTAGCCGCTTACAGTTGCGGGGGCAGCGCCGGATTTGCACCGGCTTCCCTCTTCGCCCGCCGAGCGGGCACCGGGAAGGCGATCATCTGGCGGCCAAAGCGCCGCCGCTGTCAAGATCGCCGCGCCATGCCGCCGGGGTGGCCCGCTTCAGGGGCAGGCACCGGCAAAGCCGGCGAAGGCGCGGTCGAATTCGTCCGGCTGCTCCAGGAAAGCCGCGTGGCCGGCATCGAAAAGCTGGACCCGGCGGTTCGGCGCCTTGAGCGCCGCAGCCTTCGACCACGACCAGCGCAGCGTCCGGTCCTTGCGGCCCCAGGCATAGAATACCGGCATGGCCAGCGCCGGCACGAGGTGCCGCAGGTCCGCCTGCGGCCTTGCGAAACTTTCCCAGGCCTGGGCCAGGATGCCGGCGACGGCCGGGCCGCCGGCGACGATCTCGTCGCGGCGCCAATCGGCGGCCGGCGCGGGCAGAATCGTCCGGTAATAACGGGCGAACCAGTCGGGAAAGCGGCGGTCGCCGGCGGCGGCACGCGCAAAGCGGCGAGCCATGTGGCGGCAATAGAGACGGGCGACGAGATTGACCGGCGCCAGCCCCCCGGAATCGCACAGCACCAGGCCCCGGACGCGGTCGGGGTGAGCGGCGGCATAGCTGATCGCGGCCGCCCCGCCGATGGAATTGCCGATGACGATGACGCGCGACAGCCCCAAGGCAGCCACCGCCCCGGCGAGAATCCCGGCATAGCGGGCGGCGCTGGCCGGCGCCGCTTCCGCCGGGCTGTCGCCATGGCCCGGCCAGTCCAGGGCCAGAACGGTGAAACGGTCACCCATCCGTTCGGCGAAACGGTCGTAGTCTCGCGCCCCCTGGCCGGTGGCGTGAAGGCAGAGGATCGCCGGTCCCGCCCCTTGCGTCCTGACGGCGATGGTCGCGCCCGCGGCTTGGATATGGTCGAGTGGCATCGGATTCTTCTCCTCGGCGCCGGCCCGTGCCCGCCTTATCATGTGATATATATATCACTTAATGGAGCCCACCGACAAGTGACCAACGCCCTTGAGCCCCCGAAGAGCCCGGCCAAGCCCCGGCGGCCCGAAGAGACCCGCGCAGCCCTGCTCGACGCGGCCGCGCGGGAATTCGAAGAGACCGGCTTCGAGCAGACGAACACGAACCGGATCGCCCGGCGCGCAGGCTATGCGCCGCAGACCTTCTATCGGCATTTTCCCGACAAGCTCGCCATCTTCCTCGCGGTCTACGAACGCTGGGTCGGGGCGGAAGCGGCGGCCTTCGCCGCGACCGACCGGGCGATCGATGCGGCCGACGTCCTGATCCGGCATCACCGCGGCTCGCTGATGTTCCGGCGCACCCTGCGCGCCCTCACCCTGACCGATCCGCGCGTCCGCGCGGCCCGGGCCGCGAGCCGGCTGGCCCAGGTCGAACGCCTGCGGCAGCGGTTTCCGCAGCTGGCGCAGACCGGCGGGACGGAACTCGCGTTCAGCCTGCTGACGATCGAGCGGCTGGCCGATGCCCATGTCGAGGGCGAGTTGAGGGACATGGGGCTCGCCGAAGCCGACAGCCGCCAGGAACTGGCCCGCCGGCTGGCGCAGGCCTTCGCCATCCCGCACTGACCCCGCCGCCCCGGGGTGACCGGGGCGGGGCCGCGCTATCGCTTGGGTCGGAAAGCGGCCGCCCCCGCGGGGAGGGCGGCGCAGGCAGGCGTCACGCCAGCGCGGGCACCGGCGATTCGAAGCCGGGCGTGCCGATATTGACCGGCAGGCCGAGGAGATAATTGCGCATGCGGTCGCGGCAGAGATCGGTCGGCGCGATCAGGGTGCGGCGGCGGTCCGAGGGATCGGGCCGCTTTTGCAGCCACCCGGTCGAGACCAGTTCGTCGATCTTGCGCATGGCGGTGGTCGAGGGCAGCGTCGTCGCATGGCAGGCGCTGGTGACCGAAACCACCCGGTGCAACAGGGATTGCTCGATCAGATAGAGCAGGATTTCCCAATTGGCGTCGCCGTCGACGCAGGACGGCAGCAGCTTGTCCCGGAACCGGCGCGCGGCCTGCAGCGCCTTGATCCGGTGCAGCATTTCGCTTTCTTCGGGGGCCTGGCTCGGCAGCGTGCGGGGCGGGTTGATCACCAGCCGGTGCACCGGCTGCGGCGCCGGCACCTGGGGCATGGCGGCAGGCGCCAGCCGCGGCATCGCGGTCACCGGCGTGGGCGACACCGCTTCGCGCGAGAGGCGGACCGCCGCATTCTCGATCGTCGAGGTCAGTTCCTTGGCCTTGGCCAGGGTTTCGGCCAGTTGCGCGGAAAGATCGCGGTCGTTGGTCTTCACTTCGCGGCGCTGATCCAGCGCCTCGGCCGCGCGATAGATCGCGGCGACCAGCTGGTCGAGATCGACCGGCTTCACCAGGAAGTCCAGCACGCCGAGCTTCAGGGCGTTGATCGCCCGGTCGAGATCGGCGAAGGCGGAGAACAGGATGGTTTCGAAGACCCGCGGAGCGCCACCGAAATGGCGCAGTTCACGCACCAGATCGAGCCCGCTTAGCCCCGGCATCTGCATGTCGGTGACCACCAGAAAGGGTTCCGCCTCCACCAGCATGCGTTCCAACGCTTCCGCCGGCACCGAGAAAGCATGGACCACGAAACCCTTGAGCTTCAGGAAATCGCCCACTTCCTCGACGATCGAGGCATCGTCGTCGATCACATAGACAGGGGTTGCGATTGTGTGCGAACGATTCAGTCCCGGCGTCATCGGTGAACCCACCTCCCCCATTTGGGCGGACATGAAACCTTTATGCCCGTTCGGCCGCAGAATGGAAGCGAATTCATCCGAAGGGCGCCGACGCCGGCGCTCATCGCCTCGTCGTGGGGCAGACTATGCCCAAGCATTGTAAACAAATGGCAAACGGCCCCAAATCCGACTGATTCGCTACGCCGCTGTGTCGCTACATTGTAATTTTCGACGGCGCCGAAACAGGAGATATTTACGCCCCATTCACCATCCGCCCTTATGCTGGCGCCTGCATGAGGGACAGGGGACTGGACTGTGAAGATTCGCGCAGTGACGTTCGAAGCACGAATGACGGTCGACAAAGCGGCTTTCGGCACGCGCGCCCGCCGTTGGGAGGCCTGAGGATGGCGGATGTAGCCGATGCCCGGGCATATCCCCCGGACCTGCTCAGCCTTGCCGCCGATTTCACCTGGCGCAGCGGCCCCGATCTCCGGGTCGAGGAGGCGTCGCCCCTCGACGTCGCCTGCGATCCCTCCGTCATCCAGCTGCTGCGCGGCGCCCGGCTCGACCGGCTGGCGCAGCGAACCCTCTATCCGGCGCAGGGCGAAGCGCTCGGGGCCTTGCTCGGCCGGATCGCGCCCCTGCGCGATATCGCCCTCAGCTTCGTGCAGCGCGACGGCTCGGTGGTCAATTTCACCCTGACCGGCAGCCCGGTCGACGACGGCGGCTATGTCGGCGTCGGCAAGGTATGGAGCGGCCGGCCCTTCGACGAACAGCACCGCGGCGAACTGGTCGAACTGCTGGAACGGGCGGAAGCCAATCGCAACCGGGAAATGCGCCTGCGCGAGGAGGCGGACGTCCTGCTCGCCTCGCTGCGCACTCTGATCCGGCCGGCCCCCCTCGCCGACAAATGCTCGGACCTGTTCAACCTGTTCTCCCGCCTGCTGCGCTTCGAGCAGGCGCTGGTCGTGCGCCGCCGCACCCGCGACGAGCTTCTGTCCGTCGTCGCCACCGACCCGGCGCTGACCGGCCTGAAATGGCCGGCGGGCGACGTCATCAATGCCGCCCTGATGGGCGAGGCCCTGGTGGTCCAGGATCTGTCCGCCCTCAAGGAATGGAGGGATCTGCCGGAGGCGATCCGCGGCCGCTTCCGCAATGCGCTGGTCGCGCCGCTCACCATCGGCAACGAGGCGGCCATGCTGGTCGCCCTGCACGGCCAGCCCGGCTTCTTCGAACCCTACCAGCTCGCCCTGATGCAGCGCCTCAGCCTGATCGCGACCCAGGCCTTCGAGGTCGACGAGCAGAAGAACGTCCTCATCAATACGGCCAAGCTCGCCACCCTCGGCGAATTGATGACCGTGATCGCCCATGAGATCAGCCAGCCGCTGTCGGTCATCGCCATGGCGGTGAAGAATGCGAAACTGGCGATCGAGGCGATGAACGAGCGCGAGAACACGGTCGGCAGCGCCGAACAGACCATCGTCGTCGCCAAGTTGGACCGCATCCACGACCAGGCGCTGCGCGCCGGCGAGATCGTCAGCGCGATCCGCACCCTCGCCCATCCCGACCGCCGCACCCTCGGCCTGCGCCCGGTCGCGGTGACCGAGATCATGGACAATATCCGCAACCTGACCGAAGGCTCGCTGCGCAACCGGGGCATCCAGCTGATCTGCAACGCCCCGCCCTATTGCCGGGCGCTGAAGGCCAACCCGGTCTCGCTGCAGCAGGTTTTCCTCAACCTCGTGGTGAACGCCCGCGATGCCATCGCGGAATATTCGAAGCGCCGGGGCGAGGCGACCAGGGGCGAGATCCGCATCGACGTCTATGACGACGGCGTTTCCGACCGGCTGGTGGTCGAAGTGCAGGACAGCGGCGGCGGCATCCCGCCCGACGTGATGAATCGTATCTTCGACGCCTTCTTTACGCTAAAGGAAGTCGGTCACGGCAGCGGCCTCGGGCTCGCCATCTGCCGGACATTGATGACCGATATGGGCGGCAGCATCAGCGCCTACAACAGGGATAAGGGCGCCGTGTTCCGGCTGGAAATTCCAACCTACGTCGAGGATCCGGCAGGCTGAAAACATGACGGCGGGAAGGGACAAACCGCAACGCCGCTCGCCGACTCTGCTCGTGGTCGACGACGACGATGATCTGCGCACGGAACTGGCCGAATTGTTCGGCCGGGTGGGCTATGACGTCCTTCAGGCTTCGAACGGCATCGAAGCCGTCGAGATCGCCCGCGAGAAACGCCCCGATGTCGTCCTGATGGATGTCGGCATGCCGCAGCTCGGCGGTGTGCGGGCCGCGGAAATCATGACCCTGCTGCGTCACACCGAGCAGGTCGTGCTGATGAGCGGCAATCCCGAAATGGTGGCCGAGGCCGCCTCGCACCGGGGCCTCGCGCCCATCGTGCTGCACAAGCCCCTCAGCTTCGACGTCTGCCGCCGGGTGATCGACAGCCTGGCGAAACCCGGCACCTGATTATCGCCCCCGGCGGGGAGCGGGACGGCAGGCGTCCCGCCCGGCCAGCCGCGCTCAGTTCCCCCGCGCTCAGTTCCCCGACGAGGACGAGGAGGTGCCGCCGGCGCTGAGCTTCACCGCCGAAGCGCCGGCGCCGCCCTTGCCGACCGAGCCGAGATAATTCTCATAGACCTTGCCCGCCTCGGCGCCGCTGGTGACCGTGCGGCCGCCGGGGGCCGCATGCTGGGCCTGAAGCACGGACCGGGTCCGGGCGAAGGGCGGCAGGGCGGGCAGGGTCGGGCTCGCCCCGGTGCCGAGTTCGGTCGGCCCGCTCTGGGCCTGCGACGGCAGGGGGGCCAGCGCCACCGGGAGGATCCCCCCGGCAAGAGCGAGGGCCAGGGCCAGGGGCCGGGCGACGGCGATCTTCTTCATGATGGTTTCCAGCTCCGGACGAAGGAAAGGATATTGGGACGTTCCGCCGCGGCGACCGGGGCCAGGATCTGGTCCAGTTCGGCTTCGCGGCCGGTCTTGAGGGCGGCGATGGCGAAATTGGTTCTGATCTGCTGGTTCTGCGGGCTGAGCTGCGCGGCACGGGCAAGGACGCTGTAGGCCTTGGCGTAATCCTCGGTGTTCAGCAGGGCGAAACCGTAATTGTTCAGGACCCGGGGATCGGTCGGGGCCGCCTCGGCCGCGCGGGCGAACTGGGGGGCGGCGCCCTTCCAGTCGCCGACCTTGGCCCGCACCTGGCCGAGACCGAAGGCCGCGACCGGCTGCACGCGCCGGCGGTCCAGTTCGATATAGACCTTGTCAGCGGCATCGATCTGCTCGGTGCGCAGCAAGGCCTCGCCCTTCAGGGTCAGGGCTTCGACATCGCCGGGACGGCGCTTCAGGTAGTCGTCGAGGAAGGCCAGCGCGGCCTGCGACTGGTCGCGCTCGATCATGCCCCGGATCAGGGCGATATAGAGCACGTCCTCCTCGGCCGAGGGGCGCGGCGTCTGCTCGCCGGAAACGGTCCGCGCCGGCGCGGTGCCGGCCGACTTGCAGCCGGCGAGCCCGAGCGCCGCGGCCAGGGCGGCAAGCGCCAGGGCGCGCGGCACGGCCCGCGGGGAAAACCCTGCCGACATCAGCTGCCCACCCGCGCGAAGCCGTCGATGAGCCGCGAGACCGCGGGACCGGCGATGACGATCAGGAGCGGCGGCATCATGAACAGCATCATGATCACGGTCATCTGGGTCATGCGCTTGCCGATGGTCGTGCGGGCATTGTTCATGCGCCGCTCGATCAGCGTGTCGGAGAAGACTTTCAGGGCCTGGGTCAGTTCCGTGCCGTGGGCCAGCGACTGGATCAGCAGGGCGGCGAATTCGCGGCCGTCCTCGACCGCCAGCCGGGCGCCCCAGCGCTGCAGCGACGCTTCGTAGCCCTTGCCCTGGTCGATGTCGTTCACCAGCCGTTCGAGCGTGCCCTTGATCGTTTCGAGACCGTCCGCCTCTTCCTGGGTCAGGTGGCGGAAGGCCTGCTCGATCGAGGCGCCGGAGCGCACCAGGAGCAGCAGCATATCGATCAGGAACGGCAGTTCCCGCTCGATCCGCTTGCGCCGGGCCGACGCCATGCTGCCGAGATAGTAGCGCGGCACCAGGTAGCCGATGGCGAAGCCGGCGATGCCGACGAACATCGCCGTGTTCAACTGCCAGAACACGATGCCGAGACCGAAGCCGAGCACGCCCAGCACGACGGCGGACACCAGCCGCAGCCCGGCCAGCCAATAGGGCGCGCCGGCGTCATAACGGCCGATCGAGCGCATGATCTGCTCGAATTCGGCGATGGTCGACGCGCTCTTGGTGGTGGCGCGGCCGACGGTTTCGAGAAAGCCGCCGGTCTCCTGCTCGTCGTCGATCAGGGCGTCGTGGCGGCCGACGTCGATCAGGCGGCCGCGCAGGCGGCGGCCGTCGGTGATGCGGCGGGTTTCATCCACCACCACCGTGCTGCCGATGAAGAACAGCACGAGGCCGGTGATGACGACGACGGAAAATGCGATCAGGCTGGTCATGCCGCGTCTCCCGCCTCAATATTCGATACGCATGAGGCGGCGCATCACGACGATGCCCAGGACCTCGAGGCCGATGGCCACGGCCAGCATCACCTGCCCCTGCTCGGCGAAGAAATCGAGATAGGTGGGGTTCATCACCATGATGGCCAGGGCCACCAGCGGCGGGATCGCCACCATCACGATCGCCGTGCTGCGCAATTCCGACGACAGCGACCTGAACTCGTTCCGCACCCGCGAGCGGTCGCGGAGCACCCGCGCCAGATGCTCGAGAATATAGCCGAGGTTGCCGCCATAGCGCAGGTTGGTGCGCACGATCATGGCCAGCATGGCCAGCTCGGCGATCGCCAGGCGCTGGGCCTGGACGCGCAGGGCATCCGGCAGCGGCACGCCGATCTTGAGCCGGAGCGCCACCGGATCGAGATAGCAGCGGGTCGCCTCGCCGGAATAGATCAGGGCCTTGTCGAAGGCCTGGGCCTGGCTGTTGCCGGTCGAGATCAGCTGGCGCAGGCGTTCGAGGAAGCTCGGCAATTCCTCGAGGAAGCCGTTCACCTGCTTGTCCGCCGCCGAATTCAGGCGCTGATAGGCGATGCCGAGGAAGCCGAGGCCGGCGGCAAGCCCGCCCAGCAGGCCGAGGAACCAGACCGCGACCGCGACGACGACGAAAAGCGCCGTCAGGAAGCCGATGAAGCGCTGCGGCGTGACTTTCCAGTCGGCCTGGAGCAGGCGCCGGGTGATGCCGGACGACGACATCATCAGGCGCGCCATCAGGCGCTCGGTCTCGGGCGTATCGTCGTCGAAGCCGGTGCCGGCGCCGATACTGCGGCCGAGATGGACCAGGCGGGCGCGGTACTGCTGATCGAGCCGCCAGTCCCGGACATAGCTGTCGATCAGATAGCCCGCGGCGACCGCCGCCAAGAGGGCAAGGCCGAATTGGATCATTGCGCGTCCCCCCGCCTTCTGCTCAGGGCCTGCCTTCGAAACGGCCGGCGCCGCCGCCGACCGGCTGCACGCCGCCCACCGTCGCCAGCCGTTCCTGGAAGGCGGAATGGCGGGTCACCATCACGAATGTCCCCTGGCCCGGCTGGCCCGGATTCTCGCGGTAGCGGAAGCGCTCGTTCTGTACGATGGTCTCGCCTTCCATGCCCACCACCTCGGCGATCGAGATCACCTTGCGGGCGCCGGACGACAGGCGCTGGACCTGCACGACGACCTGCACGGCCGAGGTGATCTGCCTGCGGACCGTCGCCACATTGGCCTGCATGCCGCCGAAGCCGAGCAGCAGTTCGAGGCGGCTCATGGCGTCCTGGGGCGAATTGGCGTGTACCGTCGCCATCGAGCCGTCGTGGCCCGTGGTCATGGCCTGGACCATTTCGACCGCCTCGCCCGAGCGGATTTCGCCGAGGATGATGCGGTCGGGACGCATGCGCAGCGCATTCTTCACCAGGTCGCGCGCAGTAATCTCGGGCGTGCCGTCGGCCGAGGGCGGCCGGGTTTCCAGGCGCACCACGTGGGACTGGCGCAGTTGCAGTTCCGCCGCGTCCTCGATGGTCACGATGCGTTCCGTCGCCGAGATGAAGCCCGACAGGATGTTCAGCATGGTGGTCTTGCCCGAACCGGTACCGCCCGAGATCAGGACGTTCAGGCGGCTGCGCACGGCGGCGGCCAGATAGTCGACCATTTCCTGGCTGATGGTGCCGGTGCGCACGAGATCGTGGATCTTGAGCGGGATGCGCTTGAACTTGCGGATCGAGACCGTGGCGCCGTCGAGCGCGATCGGCGGGATCACGATGTTCACGCGGCTGCCGTCTTTCAGGCGGGCGTCGACGAAGGGCGAGGCCTCGTCCACGCGCCGGCCGATCGGGCTGACGATGCGCTGGATGATGTTCATCAGGTGGGCATCGTCGCGGAAGCGCGTGGTCACGCGCTCGAGCACGCCCGAGCGTTCGACATAGATCCGGCTCGGCCCGTTGACGATGATGTCGTCGACCGTGGTATCGGCCAGCAGGGGTTCGAGCGGGCCGAGGCCGACGATCTCGAAGAAGACGTCGTCGAGCAGGCGTTCCCGCTCGGCGGCATTGAGGGCGACGCCGGCACCGGCGACCACGACCGAGATCGCCCGGCTGATCTCGCCCCGCACCACTTCGCCGTTCGCCTTGTCGGGCGTGAAGCCGCGCTTTTCGAGATAGTCGTGGACGATGGTCAGCGCCCGGAATTTCAGTTCCTGGTAGAGCGGCGACGTATAGATGTCGCCCTCGCCCCGGCTGCCGGGGATATTGGTCGGGAAGGCCGCGATGCCCAGGCCCGAGCCGCTTCCAGGACTACCAGCTTCACGCATACGTCACCCCTTGGTTCAACGCGAACCGGCCCGGCCGATGCCGAGGCGGGACAGGATGCCGCCGCCGGCATTGCCGCCGCCGGCGATACGCGCCGCGTTCTGTGCGACGGGCGAGGCCGCGACGGGCGCCGCCATCGGCCCGGCCGGCGGCAGGGCGACCGCGGCATCGACCACCGCCCGGACCGCCTTGCTGAAGGGGCTCGAACCGTCGGCGGCCAGCGCCGTGCCCAGGTTCCGCTGGCCGTCGACGAAGAGACGGTCCTCGGGCACCAGGAACGGCCGGCCCTTGGCCCGGATCGCGGTCGCGATCTCTTCCGGCGAGGGGCGGAGCTTGGCGACATGGCGCGACACGACCAGGGTATATTCCGGGTCCTTGTTGATCGCCCGGCGCATGCGGTCGAGAATGACCGAGGCGCCGTGGATCGAGGTCACGGACTGGTCGACCACCATGATCGAGGCATTGGCATCGAGGAAGATGCGGTCCGCGACGCGCGGATTGAGCGCGCGGTTCACGTCGACCACGATCGCGGTGAAATAGGACCGCAGCACGTCGACCAATTGGGCGAGATCGCCCTGCCCCGCCACCTGGGCGTTCTCGTCGTCGACCGCGAGCGGCAGGACGAACAGGCGCGGCGCCTTGGTCTGGGCGAAGGCGCCCTCGATCAGGGTCGAGTCGAGACGCCCGAGGTCACCGAGCGCGTCGGTCATGAAATAGGACGCCTTGATGCCGAGGAGATCGATCGACTCGCTCGGCGGGAAGCCGAAATCGAGCAGCAGCACGCGCTCGCTGGCCCCGGCGCGGCGCGCCAGCTCGGCCGCCATGGAGACGGCGATCGAGGTGGCGCCCACCCCGGCCTTCGGCCCCATGACCGCGACGATCCGCGCCGAATTGCTGCCCCGCTTCGCCGGCCGCGACTGCAGCAGCCAGTCCATCTGGGCGATCAGGTCGTCGGCGGCGAAATCCTTGTCGATCACGTCGTTGGCGCCGGCGCGCATGGCCGGGATCAGCGAGGTCGCACTGATGTTGTAGCTGGCGACGACCAGCGGCAGGGCCGGCTGCTCCGCCTTCAGGCTGACGATCAGTTCGGTGATGTTGCGCCCGTCCCAGGCGACGTCGTCGAGATCGACGACGATCGCCTCGACCCCCGTCGACTCGATCAGCCCGCGCAGGGTTTCGAGCTGGGGCAGGCCGCGCACGATGCTGCACCGGGAGAACAGCGCCGAGGTGACGCGTTCGGCGAAGTCTTCGTCGCTGGAGACGACCAGGATACTGCGACGTTCCGTGCTCATGGCATCAACCCGTATTGCGGCAGGACATCGCGCAGGCGGTTACGGCCGAGCAGCATGTCCGAATAGGAGGGATCGTAGTTCTGCAGGTCGGTGCCCGGCAGCGGCGGCAGGGCCCGGCTGTCCATGGGCGAGACCAGGCGCGGCGTCGCCACGATGATCAGCTCCTGGCGCTCGCGCGTGGTCTGCTGGCGCTTGAAGAAGGCGCCGATGATCGGCAGGTCGCCGAGGACCGGCAGGGCATCGTCCGAGTCCGCCGAGGAGGAGGACATCAGCCCGGCGAGGACGAAGCTCTGGCCGTTGCCGAGTTCGAGGGTGGAACTCGCCCCGCGCCGGATCAGGCCCGGCACCTGGGTGCCCTGGATGGTCACGGCCTTGCCGTAGTCGAGGTCGGACACCTCGGGCGCGAGGTTCAGCAGGATCCGGCTCGGGCTCAGCACGGTGGCCGAGACCTTGAGGCGGATGCCGAATTCCTTGTACTCGATCGTCACCGTGCCCGAATTGTCCTGCGGCACCGGGATCGGAATCTCGCCGCCGGCGATGAATTCCGCGGTCTCGCCCGAGCGCACCAGCAAGGTCGGCTCGGCCAGGATCTGGGCGAGCTTGGCGCCCGAGAGAATGCCGAGGACGACCGAAAGGTCGGAGCCCGGCAGGCGCATCAGGACATTCAGCGCGTCCGAGATCGGCGAGACGCCGGAGAGCGCGCCGGTCAGCCCGGCCCCCGGCGAAGACACCGCATATTCGAAGCTGGTGCCCGGCCCGGAGCGGAAGTCGAAGCCGAGGCGCTTCAGCGTGGTGGTCGAGAGCGCGGCGAACTTGATCTCGACGCTGACCATCTGCTGCTGCAGGACCTTGATCTGGTCGCTGACGCCGTCGGGGAAATAGCGCGAGGCGAGGCGCAGCACCCGGGCATGGGCGTCGTTCGAGGGCACGGTGCCCTTCAGCGCGATCTTGCCGCCCGCGGCATCGACCCGGACCGCCGACAGTTCCGGATCCTCGCGCAGGTCGCGTTCGAGATCGCCGGTGCCGAGCGGCACGATCACGGGATAGACATAGGCCCGCTCGCCGCCCACTTCCCACACGATCAGGTTGGTGCGGCCGGGCTTCAGGCCCAGCAGCAGGATGTCGGTCGGACCGACGACGCGGCCGGTCACCGTCGCCGGATCGCCGATCGCCACCCGCTCGATCGGGGTCTGGAGCGACAGCGGCGTCTGCACGCCGGCCTGGATCACCAGGCTCGGGCGGTTGACATATTCCGCCGCCTGCGCCTCGGAAAGCGTCACGCCGGTGACGACCGGGACCATGAAGGCCACGGAGACGGCGGCAAGGGTGGCGAAAGCCCGACGGCGAAGCTGTTGCATGAAACCGCTCCGCTTGTCGGCAAACGGGGTCATCGGCACACGAAGCATCTTATCCTCACTCATGGCACTGCCTGCTTGCCGGTGTTGGTCCCCAGGATGACTTCGACCTGCCGCGGCGCGACCACGGCCGGCGTCGGCAGGGCGCTGCCGCTGTCGGCGGCCGGCTCGGGACGCGGGGCCCCGGTCAGATCCTCGAGGCGGACCGGCTTCACCTGCTGCTCGGCGGTATCGGTCGGGTTGCGCAGGGCCAGGTAGAAGGCGCCCGACTGCTTGGCGACGGCAAGCACCAGGGCCTGTTCCGAGGTCACGGCGACGGTGATGTTCTGCATCCGGATCGCCCGGTCGCCCGCCTCCTCGGTCAGCGCCTCGCCGACCGAAAGGACGCGCAGCGCCTGCAGGACAACGCGGGATTCCCGCCGCTCGGGATTGCCGCCCTCTTCCGCCGGCCCGAGAGCCGTATTGGCGAGGACGAGCTGAATGTCGACCAGATCGTCGGCGCGCAGGAAGTTGCCGACCGCGACCTCGTCGTTCACGCGGAGCGCGACCGCCCGCATGCCTTCGGGCACCAGCACCGAAAGGCCCGGCTTGGTACCGTCGCCCGGCGCGAGGATCGAATTCTGCAGCACGATCTGGCCGGCCGGCAGGGCCGACAGCGCCACCGCGCCGATCGCCGAGCGCAGGTCCGAGAAGGAGCCGGCCGGCGCCGGTGCCTGCACGCGCAGGACCGAGAGCTTCGCCTGCTCGATCTTCTCGCCGCGCCCGATGTCGCGCAGCGCGACGACGATGGGCACCAGATCCTCGCGCGGCTGGGCCGTCGCGACCTGGCCCGGCACGGCAGCCGGCGGCGGACGCCGCAAGGTCATTGCACCATAGGCGATGAGACCGATGGCCACCGCCACCAGCACCACCCCCAAGATCAAACGAAACTTAGATCGCCCCATCGGACCGCGCCCCTGACTCCGAAAGTCCATGACTTGGCCCGGACCGGAACCCCGCGCCCCCGAAGAGAAGCGAGCGGTCCCGACTCAAGCCACCAATGTCACGCCAATTTGGCGCCATTTGGTAAAGGTTTCGTTTGCGAAACGGCGTGCCCGGGAAATTTGCCGCCCTGCCGCCTGCCGCCCCCCGCCTTCGACCGCGGCAACTATAATCGAAACGGCCCGATACAGAACCAATTATAACCCAATAACGGCCAAGATTTCTCCCCATCGGCGCCACCGGAACCGCCCACGGGGCAAAGAAAAACCCGCGATCCCAAAGGGATGCGGGTTCTCGTCGAAGGTGAAGCGAGGGGTTCCCGGCGGGCCGCCCCTCAAGGGCCCCTCAGGGAAAGGGGATCGACAGGCCGCCGCCGGCACTGGCGCCGCGGCCGGTCCCGCCGTTGGCGCCCCCGGTCAGGCGGCTGCCGCAGGCCGCAACCTGAAGCGCCAGCCCCATGACGACGGCAAGGGCGAGACCCTTCATCAAACGCGCACGCATGTCATTTCATCCTGCGAGATCGGAACAGCTGCCCGATACTCTAATTAAAGGGGCGCGCCAAGGCAAACCGGGCGCGCCCCAGCGTCGTCGATCAGCCGCCGATGCCGCCGATGGCACCGACAAGGCCGCTGAGCAGGTCGCCGACCACTGGGATGGAGGGCAGGACGTTCTGCAGCACGACCGGGGCGGCGCCGAGGTTGACGCTCGACAGATTGTTCGACAGCAGGCCGTTGACCGTGTCGAGCACCGGATCGAGGGCGCCGTTCTGGGCCCCGACCAGACCGTCGACGAGGCCGGTCAGCGAACCGAGCGGCGCATTCGGCGCGGTCAGGTTGTTCAGCTGGCCGGTCAGGGCCGACAGGGCGCCGGTCTGCGGATCGACGAGGCCGCCGACCAGGTCCGACACGACTTCCAGCGGGGTGCCGTGCAGCAGGTTGTCGACCGTGCCCTGCACGGTATCGATCAGGCCGCCGTCGGTGCTGCCCGAGGACGCCCCCGGGAGAGCCCCGGCGAGGCCGCCGGTCAGGCCGGCGAGCAGGTCGTGGACGCCGTCGAGCACCGGATCGAGCGCACCGACATTGGCGCCGGCAAGGCCGTTCACCAGGTCGGTGACCGGGCCGAGGGGACCGGCGTCGCTGGAGGTCAGGTCGTTCAGCGCGCCGGTGAGGCCGGCCAGGGCCCCGGTGTTCGGATCGACCAGGCCGTCGACCAGATCGCCGACGCCTTCGAGCGCCGTGCCGTCGAGCAGATTGCCGACCACGCCCTGGACGACGTCGATCAGGCCGTCGTTTGCCGTGGCGCCCGACCCGGTCAGGCCGCCGGTCAGGCCGCCGGTGAGACCGCCGGTCAGTTGGGCGAGGATCGAGTTCAGGCCCGAGATCACCGGCTCCAGCGCCTGGTTCTGGGTGTTCACCAGGCCGTTGACGAGATCGGTGACCGCGCCGAGAGCGCCGCCGCCCGACGAGGTCAGGTCTTCGAGCGCGCCGGTCAGGGCGCTGAGAGCGCCGCTGTTCGGATCGAGAAGCCCGGTGATCAGGTCGTTCAGCGGGGAGAGGATGGTGTTCTCGGTCAGGTTGCCGACCAGATCCTGCACGCCGCAGATCAGGCCGTCGCCGCAATTGGCGTTCGGATTCGGCGGCGGGGGCGGCGGCGGCGGGGGCGGCGTGACATCGCCGAAGTCGTCGCCGCCGTTCTTGGCCGCGCCGACGAGGCTGATCTGGCGCAGGCCGAAACCGGCACCGCCGTTGGTCAGGAAGTTCGGCCGGCCGAGGTTGCGGTGCATGTCGATCAGGCTGGGCGTCGCCGCCTGCTTGGTGCGGTCCGTGCTCAGCAGGCTGGTGCCGCTGTTGAAGTAGAAGCGGACGCCGCCATAGCCCATGGTGCCGTATTCGTCGAAGGCGCCGGTCGCGAACAGCGCCAACCCCGGGACGTCGGTCAGCAGGGCTTCGATCTGGATGTCGCCGCCGATCTTGGTCTCTTCCGAATAGCTGACGCCGCCGCCGAGCCGCAGGTTCGGGTTGGCATAGATCGAGACGCCGAGACGGCCGTAGACGCTGTCCATCACGTCGCCGGTCTGGTAACCGACCAGGCCCTCGAGGGTGATGTTGTCGAGGTAGTATTCGGCGATGCCGGCGACCGAATACTGCTTGATGCCTTCGACGTAATAGCCGCCGGCGGCGACGCCGATCAGGCCCTGCTGCGGGTCGCGGTAGAAGAGCTGGGCGGCGCCGCCGGCAAAGCCGGCCTCGTCCGCCGTGAAGCCGGCGACGCCGTCGACCTGCAGGCCGAGCTTGTCGCCGAGCGGGATGGTGATCGAGGGCGCACCGCCGTAGGTGCCGCCGTTCTCGTCCGCCCCGCCGAAGATTTCCAGGTTGAAGCTGGTCTCGGCGACCGCACGCGTGCCGTAACCGAACTGATCACCCGAGACCGGGTAGGCATCCTGGGCGGCGACGAAGCCGGTGGCCGACAGCGCCGCTGCCGCCGTGGTGGCCATAAGTACCGCCTTAATGGAAGAATATCCCGTCATTTTACTTGAGCCCCTTCTTAAGCCCGCGCCGCCCGATTCACGTGGAATCCGACTCAATCGCTCGGAAACATTGAATTTTTCTCGGCGAGCCCGGCTGACTGTCCTCTGCCTGCCGGGTTCCGTCAGACCCGTATTACACGCGAATACCCACCAATCCGAAGTCGTATCGCACCTATTTTGGATGGAACTCCGCCATAAGACCCAATTTGAAGATAAAGCCCCATGGATCCGAAATCGGGGGGAAATTGGCGCCTTTGCTCCTTGACCCCACTCGCCCGTTCTTCAAAGTTGCAGTGGAAATGCACGCGAAAGTGACGTCGCGGGCGATGATCGGGCGGGACAGCAGGGTTTTTCCGACGGCCGTCAGAAGGTCGCGGGAATTCGGTCGAACGGGGACTGGTGCCGGGGCAAAGCCCGGCCGGTCACCCGGTGCGGCGCCTTGCCGCGGCTTGGGCCGCCGGAACGGAAAGCATGGCGACGATGGTACAGGCATTGACGAGCGGCACGCATCAGGGACCCCAGGTATTGCTGGTCGACAGCAATATCGAGCGCAGCCGGCATCTGCGCGAACACCTGGCATCCTGGGGCTTTGCCGTCACCGTGGCCCATGACGGCTACTCGGGCCTGCGCCACATCATGAGTATTTGGCCCGAATTGATTGTGGTCGACTCCGAACTGAAGGGGTGGTCGTCGTCGGTGGTGATCGACGGCGCGGTCCGCCTCGGCTCGCGGGCGCCGGTCATCATGCTCACCGAACAGGGGCAGAGTTCCGCCTCGCGCTCGTCGCGCCGCCGGGTCATCGGCATCATCGAAAATCCCAATTCGGTCAGCGAATTGCGCGCCGTGATGATGAATGCCCTGACCAAGGTCTCGAGCGAGGGCAGCGGCCTCGGCGACAATTTCGACATCGCCTGACCTCTCCGTCATTTTTTTCACACCGCAGCGCAATGAAATTGTCTTTGCGCACCGGCCGAAGCGGCTTAGCCTCGTGATGCAGGGGTTATTCGGGCGGGGTCTGGACGCGGATGGGTGATGCGACTCTCGTCGTGGACGATGTCCACAAGCGCTTCGGCAATCTCGAAGTCCTGAAGGGCATCTCGCTTTCCGCCAGCAAGGGCGACGTCATCTCGCTCATCGGCGCCTCGGGCTCGGGCAAGAGCACTTTTCTCCGCTGCATCAACCTGCTCGAAACCCCGGATTCCGGCGACATCAGGGTCGAGGGCGAATTGATCCGCATGAAGCGGGACCGCCAGGGCCGCAGCATCCCCGCCGACGCCCGCCAGGTCGACCGCATCCGCGCCAAGCTCGGCATGGTGTTCCAGGGCTTCAACCTCTGGTCCCATATGACCGTGCTGCAGAATGTGATCGAAGCGCCGGTCCATGTCCTGAAGAAGCCGAAGGCGGAGGCGATCGCCGAGGCGGAGGCCCTGCTGGCCAAGGTCGGCCTCGCGGAGCGGCGGAACTATTACCCGGCCCATCTTTCCGGCGGCCAGCAGCAGCGGGTCGCGATCGCCCGGGCGCTGGCGATGAACCCCGCCGTCATGCTGTTCGACGAGCCGACCTCCGCCCTCGACCCCGAACTGGTCGGCGAAGTCCTGAAGGTGATGCGCGACCTGGCCGAGGAAGGCCGCACCATGCTGGTGGTAACCCACGAGATGGCCTTCGCCCGCGACGTCTCCTCGACCGTCATGTTCCTGCACCAGGGCAAGGTGGAGGAGGCGGGGCCGCCCGCCCAGGTCTTCCGCAGCCCGGCCTCCGAACGCTGCCGCCAGTTCCTGGCCAAGCATCTCTGAGCCCGGCGCGATGGATCCCGCCGCTCCCGAAGCCGTTCCCGCCCTGCCCGATCCGGGCCTCTTCGGCGATCTCGCCGGCTGGCTGCTGACCCTGCTCGGCGGGCTCGGCTATCTCGTCGCCCTCGCGGTCAAGGGCGTGTTCTGGCTGCTCGGCATGCTGTGGTGGCCGGTCGGGCAGGTGCTGGGCCTTGTCGTCGACGGCCTCGGCTGGGTGCTGGGCGGGATCGGCAGCGCCATCTACGACTGGATCGCCGCCGACCATCCCGGCCTCGCGGGCGAGATCGATCTGCTTTCCTTCGGCAAGGGCGGCTGGGGCGACGATCTCTGGGCCGGGTTGCAGCTTACCCTGCAACTGGCCGCGATCTCCCTCGTCTTCGGTCTCGTCATCGGCTTTCTCGGCGCCGGGGCCAAGCTGGCGCCGTCGAAATGGCTGAACCGCATCGGCAATCTCTATACCGTGCTGATCCGCGGCCTGCCCGAGCTTCTCACCCTGATGCTGATCTATTACGGCATCCAGTTCGGCCTCCAGGGCCTGATCGAACTCGTCGCCTTGCAGGACCTGTGCGCGGCGACCGCGCTGCCGGCGAAAATGGCGCTGTTCGGCCTCGAGGACGGGACGCGGGCGTTCTGCGGCGCGACCACCGTCAATGTCTCGGGCTTTGCCGCCGGCACCGTGGCCCTCAGCCTCGTCTTCGGCGCCTTCGCGACGGAAGTGCTGCGCGGCGCGATCCTGGCCGTGCCCAAGGGCCAGCTGGAGGCGGCGCGGGCCATCGGCATGTCCCGCGCCCTGCTGATCCGCCGCGTGCTGATCCCCCAGGTCTGGCGCTTCGCCCTGCCGGGGCTCGGCAACCTGTGGCTCAACCTGGTCAAGGATACGTCCCTGGTCTCGGTCATCGCCCTGGACGAATTGATGCGCAAGGCCGGCATCGCCGTCGGCGTCACCAAGCAACCCTTCCTGTTCTATGGCGCCGCCTGCGCGCTCTATCTCGCGGTCACCGGCGTTTCCATGATCGTCTTCGCCCGGGCGGAACGCTGGGCATCGCGCGGCGTGCGCCGGCCGGTCTGAGGGAGACGCCCGTGGAACCCCTCGCCCCCGCCCCCGCTCTCGCCCCCGAAGCTGCCGTGCCGCCCGACGGCGGCGGGGTCTTCAGCACCATCGGCGACCTGCTTCTCGCCCTGCTCGGCGCGCTCTGGTCCGCCTTCGCCTGGGTGGTCGAGGGGCTGGTCTATCTCGGCGGCGGCTTCAAGCAGGGCCTGCGCGCGGTCTGGCTGTTCCTCGGCGACCTGCTGTCGCCGGCGCTGGACCCGATCGGCGCGCTGCTGTCCGAACATACGCCGGTGCTGGCCAAATATGGGCCGAAGCTGCTGGACGGCCTGTGGACCACGACCGAACTGGTGACCCTGTCGCTGCTGATCGGCGGGCTGCTGGCGATCCCGGTCGCCTTCGCCCTGGTCGCCCGCATCGCGCCGCTGCGCTGGCTGGCCACCGCCTATATCTTCTTCTTCCGGGGCACGCCGCTGCTGGCCCAGATCTTCCTGATCTATTACGGCTCCGGCCAGTTCCGCGGCTTTTTCGAGCAGGCGGGGCTGTGGGGCGTGTTTTCCGAAGCCTATTGGTGCGCGCTGATCGCCTTCAGCCTGAACACCGCCGCCTATACCGGCGAGATTCTGCGCGGCGGGATCCTGGGGGTTCCGCCGGGCGAGATCGAGGCGGCGAAGGCGCTGGGCATGAATCGGTGGCTGATCCTGCGCCGGGTGGTGCTGCCCGGGGCCTATCGCATCGCCCTGCCCGCCTATGGCAATGAAATCGTCCTGATGATCAAGGCGAGCGCGGTCGCCATGGTCGTCACCATCCTGGACCTGATGGGCCAGACCAAGCGGGCCTATGCCCAATCCTTCTCGCTCGACGTCTATCTCTATGCCGCGGCGATCTACCTGTTCCTGAACTGGGCCTTGAGCCGGGCGTGGAAGGCGCTGGAAGACTGGATGAACCCCCAGCGCCGCCCGCCCGCCCATGCGGCGGAAAAGAAATAGGCCCGGGGGCCTACTCTTTCCAGAAGCGTTCCTGCACCAGGACCTCGGCCCATTGGGACTTCAGGGTCTTGCGCTTGCGCTCCAGCGACGCGCCGTAGAAGCCGCTCAAGGCCCCCTCGGCATAGGCGCGGCCGGAGTCCGACCGCCCCAGGGTGACGATCAGGCGGTGCGCCACATCCATGTCGTTCAATTCGCCGAGGAAATCCTGCAGGCCGGCCAGCCCGTCGAGGAATTTCCGCACCTCGCGGGCATCGAACAGCCCGCCGAAGAATTCGAGCGCATAGCGCAGCCGCTTGATCTCGATGCGGAGCGCATGCAGCGCCTCCGCCTCCAACTGCATGATATGGCGGCCGCGCTTCAGCACGCGCTTGAAATGCTGGCTCAAGGTTTTCGCGGCGAAATCGGCGACAGGCGCATGCAGGGCCGCCTCGTCGCCGTCCTGCACCCATTCGCGCGCGGCGACGAAACGGCCGAGCGAGAGGGCGAGACGGCAATGGCGGGAATCCTCGATCGCGCGCCGGGCCAGGGCATAGCCCTGGGCCCGCTCGCTTTCCGCCTGCATCAGCACGCGGTCGAAGCGGGCGTCGGGGCCCAGCGCCTCGAACACCGGCCCGGCGACATCGCCGATGAAGACATCCCAGTCGCGTGCCGGCCCCAGGGCCGAAGCCAGCCATTTCACCTCGTCCGAGAGGTCCTTGGCCGGCTGCGCCCCGACGATCGGCCGGAACAGCTTGAAGCCGGAGCGCAGGCGCCGCAGCGCCACCCGCATCTGGTGCACGCCCTCGACGTCGCGGCCGTCGAGCACGGCTTCGACATTGGCCAGCCACTGGCTGGTGCAGTCCTGCACGATGCGGCCGAAGGCTTCGCCCGCCGAAAGCTCGGGCGAGACATCCAGCCGGCCGGCCTTGGCCGGGGCGGCATGGCGCCCGGCGGCCAGGCGGGCGCCGCGCTCCGCCTTGGAAACGACGACGACCTGGGCCGGCACCTGTTCGGCGACCGCAAGCGCCAGGGCGAAGAGATCGGCGGGATCGCCCGCCTTCAGCTCGAACTCCAGTTCCGAAATCGGAATCTCGCCCTTGCCGGGGGCCCGGATCACGCCCTCGTCGACCGCCACCTCGACCTCGCCGCCGGTGCCGAGCGGCAGGCGGCGCAGGGTGCGGCGGAAATCGGTCTCGAACACCGCCTCGATCCGGTCGGGGCCGAGGGTGCGGGTATCCAGCACCGTATCGACCGTGCCAACCGGGAAGACCGAGAAATCGGGCACCAGGCCGCGGCTTTCCACTTCCCACTCGCGGCGGGTGGCAAGGCCGGCCAGGCTCTTGACCGGGACCTTCACGCAATGCAGCCGGCGGCGCCCGTCCTCGCGCACCCGAAGGGTGATCTTGGCGGCGGCCAGGCTGCGCTCCGGCGTGTCGAAATAGGTCGATTTCAGGGTCCGGTTCTGCACCGAGCCCAGATTGCCGCGGGCGAGCACCGGCAGGCGGCGCAAGCGCGGCAGATCCTCGGCCGCGACCGCCAGCTTCAGTTCGATTTCCGCGCTCATCAGACGAGATCCTTCGGAATGACGAACAGGTCGAGACGGCCGCTGCGGCGCTTCAGCGCCGCCCAGGTCCCGGCATCGGCCCGGATCACGGCAAGGCCGGCGGTCGGAAACTTCACCGCCATCTTTTCCTCGAGCGCACTGCCCCGCGGCTCGATCAAGGTCGCGGCCAGATCCTCGAGCCCGGGATTGTGCCCGATCAGGAGGACGCTGGCGGCATCATCGCCCAGGCAGCGCAGCCGTTCCAGCAGCTTCGCGGCCGAGGCGAGATAAAGCTCGTCCTCGATCAGGGCCGGGGTATCGTCGCCGATCACGGCCTGCACCCGGGCCAGGGTTTCCCGCGTGCGGAGCGCGCTCGAACACAGGATGATCTCGGGCAGCAGCCCTTCGTGCCGCAGGAAGGCGGCGACGAGACCGGCCGCCCGCTCGCCCCGCTGGTTGAGCGGACGGTCGCGGTCCTCCATCGACGGGTCGTCCCAGCTCGATTTGGCGTGACGCAGCAGAATAATGGTCTTCAATTGGGCCTCGGGAATCATGCCGCACACTGGCGGCAACTCGCCCCAGATTAGCGGCTGCGGCGCCGCATAAAGAACGTATAATATTTGTTCATTTATTTCCGCTTGAACTTCCCCGTGTAAATTGCTTCTCCTGTTGCCTGCGGCGCGCCGCCTCGGCGCACCCTATGCGCAATTGGAGGCATTGAGATGACTCTCAGGCTTGGCGACATCGTTCCGGATTTCACGCAGGACTCGACCGAAGGCCCGATCCAGTTCCACGACTGGCTGGGATCGAGCTGGGGCATCCTGTTCTCCCACCCCAAGGACTTCACCCCGGTCTGCACCACCGAACTGGGCTATACGGCGAAGCTGAAGCCCGAGTTCGACAAGCGGAACGTCAAGGTCCTGGCGCTGTCGGTGGATTCGGCCGAAAGCCACAAGAACTGGGTCGGCGACATCGCCGAAACCCAAGGAACGGCGATCAATTACCCGATCCTGGCCGATACCGACCGCAAGGTCTCGGATCTCTACGACATGATCCACCCGAATGCGAACGACACGCTGACGGTGCGTTCGGTCTTCATCATCGATCCGAACAAGAAGCTGCGCCTGTCGCTGACCTATCCGGCCTCGACCGGGCGGAATTTCGACGAAATCCTGCGCGTCATCGACTCGCTGCAACTGACCGACGGCTATTCGGTGGCGACGCCGGTGAACTGGAAAGACGGCGACGATGTCATCATCGTCCCCTCACTCCAGGACCCGGCCGTGATCGCCCAGAAGTTCCCCAAGGGCTATAAGGCGCTGAAGCCCTACCTGCGCGTCACGCCGCAGCCGAACCGCTGACATTGCCCCGGCCCGGGCCCCGCCTCGGCGGGCCCGGGCCCCAGGCAGCAATGCCGCCGCCCCCTGCCGACATCGCTTCCGCGCAGTCCTCCCGCCCGCCGATCGGGGGAGGAATGGCCGCGCTTATCGCCAAAACGACCAGATGTTGGTTATTTTGACGTTTGACCTATCTTTCGCGCGATGCGAAAAAAACGTAACGAAATCGATAAATAAACATGGGGAGCACCATCCCGGGCACCAAGCACCGCACTGCGCACGAAAGCCAAGAATAATGGAGAAAATCCTTAAAATACTTCAGGAAAGGCCGAAAATACTCATCGTCTACGACGATGCGGCGAACCTCCCGGCATTAAAAGACTATATTACATCTTGGGGATTCGAGACGGATTCGGCCCCCAACGGCTACTCGGCCATGCGGCGTATCCTGGAAGGCCGCCCCGACGTCATCATCATCGACGGCGACCTGCGCGGTTGGGAGTCGCTGCGGGTGGTCGAGGCGGCGGCGCGGCTGGGCTCGCGGGCGCCGGTGGTCATGCTCAGCGAACCGGAGCCGGTCGATATCCCGCCGGTGGTGCGCCGGCGGGTGGTCGGCATCGTCGACCGCAGCGACCCGGTTTCAAGCCTGAAGCAATTGATCGTCACCGCCCTGGAGCGGCGCTACCCCCGGATCGGCCCGGCCTCGTAGGGCTCAGGCGCGGCGATAGCGGGCCTGGACCGCGCGCTCGATGGCGACCGTGGTCAGGCGGTCGACCTTGAGGCCGGCGCGGACGAGTTGCAGCAGGCGGGCCTCGGTCAGGTCCAGCTTGCTGTCGACCGCCGCCAGTTCGCAGGCGAGGGCATAGGCAGTGTCGTGCAGTTCGGCCGGCAGGCCGAGGCCGATCATGCGCATCACTTCCTCGAGCCCCTTCGGCGCATGCAGCATGGCACCGCAGGCGCGGGCGGAATCGGGCAGCCGGTTGACGTCGTAGCCGCGAAACACCGGCAGGGTCTTCACGATCTCGCCGATGGCGTGAAGCTCGCCGTCCGTCATGTCGCCGTCCGAGGCGGCGACACAGACCATCACCCAGATCAGGGCGTCATGGTGGCTGATGCGTTCGGTCATGCCCGTTTTGTCCTATTTCTGTCGGCCGGCAGGAATAGAGGATCGCCGCCGGCTCGGCAAGGCGGTCATTCGGCCAGGAAAGCGCGGACGGTGGTAACCGCCTCGGCCAGGCCGACCCGGCCGACCGTCACCCCCGGTGGAAAGGCGGGCAGCAGGCGGGTCGGCGTCATGGCGTCGAGCAGGACGAAGACGCCCCGGTCGCCCGCCTGGCGGATCAGCCGGCCGAAGGCCTGGCGCAGGCGGAAGCGCACCAGCATGTCGTCATAGGCGGCACCGCCGAAGGCTTCGCGCCGGGCGCGGTGCAACAGGCTGGGGCGCGGCCAGGGCACCCGGTCGAAGACGATGAGGCGAAGCGCCCGCCCCGGCACGTCGACCCCGTCCCGGACCGCATCGGTGCCGAGGAGGCAGGCATTCTCCTCCGCCCGGAACAGGTCGACCAGGGTGCCGACATCCATCGGATCGACATGCTGGGCATAGAGCCGGATCCCCGCCGCATCCAGCGGCCGCTCGATCCGGGCATGGACCCGGCGCAGCCGCTCGACCGCGGTGAACAGGCCGAGCCCGCCGCCCCGCGCCGCCAGGAACAGGCTGCGGTAGGCGGCCGCGACCTCGTCCGCCTCGTCGCGGCGGACATCGTTGACGATCAGGACCCGCGACTGTTCGGCATAATCGAAGGGCGAGGCGAAACTGGCCCGTTTCGCCGGCAGGATCAGGTGGCCGGCGCCGGTCCGCGCCTCCGCCGCCTGCCAGTCGTCGGCCAGCTGGGGGTTGCTGTCGCGCAGGGTCGCCGAGGTCACGAGGACGCCGTGGGCCCGTTCCAGCAGGGCGCCGGTCAGGGGCACCGTCGGGTCCAGCCAATGGCGATGGAGGCCGACATCGACCTCCCGCCCGCGGTCGCGCTCGATCGCCAGCCAGTCGACGAAGGGGGCCGGCACGGGTTCCGGCCCATCGGCGACCGTCTCCAGGGTGCGCAGCATGGCGCGCCAGGCGGTCACCGGCTGCGACAGGCGCCGGTCCAGGCTGCGGATCCCGGCTTCCAGGCGCTGCCGGGTGGGCGTGTCCAGGTCTTCCGCGTCCTTGTCCAGCCGTTCGGCCAGGCGGGCCTTCAGGGCCGCCGCCGGCTCCGCCAGGCTGCGCAGCACGCCGTCGACCGTCCGGGCGGCCTCCAGCAGGTCCGGGGCCGGCTCGATCGCCGGGGCTTCCAGGGCGAAGCCGCCGCGCTGGTCGATCGCCCGGGCGGTGACGAAGCGGCGGGCCTCGGCCAGGAAGGCTTCGACCGGGCCGGCGGCGCTGCCCCCGGCGATCCGCGCCGTCCAGCCCTCGCCCGGCAGGCTGGCGGCGGCGCGGCGCACCGCCTGGAGGGCGGTCTCGGCGGCCTCGTCGCCGGCGATCAGGTCGCCGATCCGCCGCTCCAGCCCGCGGCCGCGGCCGGCGCGGCGATGGCCGGCCTCGGCCCCGCGCAGCCAGCGGCGCAGTTCCGCCGTCTCCGCCCCGGTCAGCCGGGCGGAAAAGGCGCTGTCGGCGGCATCGAAGACCTGATGCCCCTCGTCGAAGACATAGCGCGACGGCAGGTCGCGCGCCTCGCCCGCCAGGGCCGCCTGGATCATCACCAGGGCATGGTTGGCGACGACGATTTCCGCCGTCTTGGCCCGCGCCCGGGCGCGTTCGATGAAACACTTGCGGAAATGCGGGCAGGCGGAATGGATGCATTCGCCGCGCCGGTCGGTCAGCGCGCCCAGGCGGGCGCCGGCCAGCAGTTCGATCGCCCAGGTCGGGAAATCGCCGCCCACCATGTCGCCGTCGCGGCTGTGGCGGGCCCAGCGGACGACGAGGCCGATGGCAATGGCGCTCGCCCCCGGGGCCACCCCGCCCGGCCCCGCGACCTCTTCGAGGTTGAGCAGGCAGAGGTAATTCTCCCGGCCCTTGCGGATCACCGCCCGCCGGGCCTTTTCCGCCGGATCGGGGTAGAGGCGGGACAATTCCCGGTCCAATTGCCGTTGCAGGTTCTTGGTATAGGTCGAAAGCCAGACCGCCGCCTTGTTCTTCCGCGCCCAGACCGCCGCCGGCGCGATATAGCCGAGAGTCTTGCCGATGCCCGTGCCCGCCTCGGCCAGCACGACGCGGGGCATGCCCGCCATGTCGCGGAGGCCGAACGCCTCGGCCACGGTGGCGGCATAGTCGCCCTGGGCCGGGCGTTCCTCGGCGTCCGGGCCCTTGATCGCGGCCAGGGCCGCCCGCGCCTCCTCGGCCGAGACCGGCAGGCCGAGGGGCGGCGGCGGCGGCGCCGGCTCCTCCCATTCCGGCAGGCGGTTCCAGACGTCGAGGCCCGAGCCCCGGCCCTCGCCCCCATCCGCCCGGCCCAGCGCCGCCAGCACCAGGGGCGCCCAGGCCCAGCCGCCCCGCCCCATGGTGAAGGCGATGCGCGCCGCCTCCGCGCCGTCGCGGGCCTGGCGCAATTCGCGCAGCAGGGCCATCGCCACCTCGGGCAGGACCATGGCCTCGTCCGCGAGGTCGCGCGGCTCGTCCAGGCCGAACAGCCGGGCGAGGCCGGCGGCACTGGGCAGGCAGAATTGCGCCGGCCGGACGAAGGCGAAAAGTTCGAGGACGTCGAAGGCCCTGAGCGCCGTCACCCCCAGGCGCCGCGCCGTCAGCGGCGCATGGGCGACCAGCAATTGCCCGGAATCGGCGACCAGGGCGGCATCGCGCAGGGACAGGTCCTCGATCTCGCCGGTCGGGCGCACCACCACCGCCTTGCCGACGCCGACGGCAAGGGCCGGCAGGTCGAGCTGCGGCAGGGCGACGGCAAGGGAGGACGATTCGGCCATCCGGCGATGATAGAGCGCCCCCGCCCCCCCGCCAGGGATTATGAACCCCGGCGCCTCCGCGCTTGCGAAGCGCATGGTTCCCAATACTGTAGGCAGCCATGGGAAAAACCATCTCCACAGCGGATGCCGACGGCATTCCGCACGGCGAGCGCGGGCGGCCTGTCGCGCGCATCGTCCCCGCAGACGGGAGCGACAGCACCGCATCGGCGGCGCGGGCAGCATTGCTGTCGCGTCTCGAGCATCAGCCTGTCGCCAACGTCGGCCCCTGGACGCGCGCGGGGCTTTATGACGACGAGCGGTGAGGATCGCCCGATGGCCCCGTCGCGCGCCGCACCCGCCCGGGCGGGTGGCGCCCATGCGTCGCCATTGAATTGACGAAAGCCCTGCGCACGCTTAGGAACGGACGCGCAGCGAAGGCGCTGCACGCCAAAGGAGTTGTCGAGAGATGTCGAGCGAGATCCGCGAGCTTGCCCTGAAAGCCCGTGCCTGGCCCTTCGAGGAGGCACGGAAACTGCTGGCGCGGATCGAGAAAAAACCGGAAGTGCTCGACAAGGGCTATATCCTGTTCGAGACCGGCTACGGCCCCTCGGGCCTGCCGCATATCGGCACTTTCGGCGAGGTTTCGCGCACCACCATGGTGCGCTATGCCTTCCACATCCTGACCGACGGCAAGATCCCCTCGAAGCTGCTGTGCTTCTCGGACGACATGGACGGCATGCGCAAGGTGCCGGAAAACGTGCCCGAGCAGGCCCTGCTGCGCGCCAACCTGGGCAAGCCGCTGACCAAGGTGCCGGACCCGTTCCACAAGTTCGACAGCTTCGGCCATCACAACAATGCCATGCTGCGCTCGTTCCTGGACCGCTTCGGCTTCGAATACGAATTCGCCTCGGCCACCGACTATTATGCCGAGGGCAGGCTCGACGCCATGCTGCTGCGCATGCTCGATGTCTATGACGAGGTCATGGCCATCATGCTGCCGACCCTGCGCGACGAGCGGCGCCAGACCTATGCCCCGTTCCTGCCCGTGCACCCGAAGACCGGCGCCGTCATGCAGGTGCCGATCGAGGGGCGCGACACCGCCAAGGGCCTGATCCGCTGGACCGACCCCGCGACCGGCGAGAGCTTCGAGACGCCGGTGACCGGCGGCGGCTGCAAGGCGCAGTGGAAGCCGGACTGGGCGCTGCGCTGGGCCGCCCTCGGCGTCGATTACGAAATGTCGGGGAAAGACCATATCGACAATGTGAAGACGTCCAGCAAGATCTGCCGGGCCCTGGGCGGCCTGCCGCCGGACGGCTTCAACTACGAACTGTTCCTGGACGACAAGGGCCAGAAGATCTCGAAGTCGAAGGGCAACGGCCTGACGATCGAGGAATGGCTGACCTATGCCAGCCCGGAAAGCCTGTCGCTGTTCATGTACAGCCAGCCGAAGACGGCCAAGCGGCTCTATTTCGACGTCATCCCGCGCCAGGTCGACGACTATCTCGACCATCTGGCCGCCTATCCCGGCCAGGAGCCGGCGAAGCAACTGGAAAACCCGGTCTATCACATCCATTCCGGGCAGCCGCCGGTGGTGAAGCTGCCGATCACCTTCGGCCTGCTGCTGAACCTTGCCGGCGTCGTCGGCTCGGAAGACAAGGCCGTGCTCTGGGGCTTCATCGGCCGCTACGCGCCGGGCGCCACGCCGGAGAACCAGCCGGTGCTGGACGATCTGGTCGGCCATGCCATCGCCTATTACCGCGACTATGAAAAGCCGACCCGCCAGTTCCGCCTGCCGACCGAGGTCGAGCGCGCGGCCCTGGAGGAACTGGCCGCCTGGCTGGAGACAAACCCAGCCGACCAGAGCGCGGAAGCCCTGCAGACCGAAGTCTTCGAAATCGGCAAGCGCCACCCCTTCCCCAGCCTGCGGGACTGGTTCAAGGCCAATTACGAAGTGCTGTTCGGCCAGCCCCAGGGCCCGCGCATGGGCTCGTTCATCGCCCTGTTCGGCGTCGCCAACACGGCGAAGCTGATCCGCCAGGGCCTGGCCGGCGACCTGGCCACGGCATGACCGGAAAAACCGTCTACAAGATCATGGACACGGCGGCCTGGGACGAATTCCAGGCCTCCGGGGTCTTTGCCGGGGCGCCGGTCGACCTGGCCGACGGCTTCATCCATTTTTCCGACGCGCATCAGGTCCAGGGCACGCTGGACCGGCATTTCGCCGGTCGCGGCGATCTGGTCCTGGTCGCCGTCGCCGCCGACCGCCTGGGGCCGGCGCTGGTCTACGAAGTCTCCCGCGGGGGCGACCTCTTCCCCCATCTCTACGCCAGCCTGCCCCGTTCGGCGGTGGTCGGCGCCGCGGCTCTCGCCATCGGGGCGGCGGGACGCCAGGATTCCGCCACCGCCATCGCCCGCCTGTCGCCCGCGGACTGATCCAGCAGCACGGCGGAAATCCGCCGCGCGGCCCGGACCAGGAGATCGCCGACGCGGGCGCTGTCGCGCTCGCCGGCCGGGACCGCGATGGCCGCGACCACCCGGTCGCCAGCGCCGAAGACCGGCACCGCCACCCGCAGGGCGCCGACCGGCCCCGCCCCGGCATGGACGGCAAAGCCGACGCGCCGCTGCACCCGCAGCGCCTGCCGGAAGGCCGGCCAGCCGTCGCCCAGCCCCGCCGCCGCGATCGCCGGCGCCGCCACGTCGTGCAGGCGGCGCAGGCTGCGGACATGGTCATGGGCAAGCAGGACCCGGGCGGCCGCGCTGTCGAAAGGCTCGACGGTGAGGCCGCGCAGCAGGTCCGGGGGCACGTCGGCCGCGGGCCCCGCCTCGACATGGGTGACGACGATCCGGTCGCGGTAGGGCTCGACCACGGCGACCAGCCCGAGCGTGCGGGCCAGATCGGTCAGATGGGGCCGCGCCGCGGTCAGCAGCGGGTCATAGAGCCGGATCAGCCGGTCGAGCCCGATCACCGCCGGGCCGAGGACATAGGCCCCGTCCGGCCCGGGCGAGACCAGCCCGGCATTGGCCAGGCTCTTGAAATAGCGATAGATGGTCGACCGGGAATACCCCGTGCGCGCCATCGCCTGTTCGACCGTCCAGCGCGGCTTTTCCGCGGCGAAAAGGTCCAGAATTCTCAGCATGCGATCGAGACTGCTCATCCCAGCGCTCCAAAAGGCTCGGACGAGGCTCGATCCCGGGCCTCATCCCTCCTCTGATACGCGGTGGCGCAGCAATCCGATCTGTCCGATCTCGACCTCGACCACATCTTCCGCCTTCAGCCAGGGCGGCGGGGTCTGGCCGGCGGCGACGCCGGAGGGCGTGCCGGTCGCGATCACGTCGCCCGGGTGCAGGGCGGTGAAGGACGAGAGATAGGCGATGATCGCCGGAATGCGGAAGATCATGTCCGCCGTGCTGCCGTGCTGGCGGACCGTGCCGTTCACCATTGTCTCGATCGAGAGCGCATGGGGGTCGCGGATCTCGTCCGCCGTCACCAGCCAGGGGCCGAAGCCGCCGGTGGCGGGAAAATTCTTGCCCGGGGTGAACTGGCCGGTATGGCGCTGGAAATCGCGCACCGAGGCATCCTGGAAGATCGAATAGCCGGCGACATGGGCCATGGCGTCGGCTTCGCGGACATGGCGCGCCGGCCGGCCGATGACCACGGCCAATTCGCCCTCATAATCGAAATCGGCCGAATTCCGCGGCAGGATCAGGTCGTCGCCGGGGCCGGCCAGCGTATCGGCGAAGCGGGTGAAGACGGTCGGATAGGGCGGGGGTTTCCGTCCCATCTCCGCCGCGTGATCGGCATAATTGACGCCGATGCACAGGATCTTGCCCGGCGCCGGCACCGGCGGCAGCAGTTTCACCGCGGCAAGTGCCAGATCGGGCGCGGCGCGGCCGGTTTCCAGCGCCGCCTTGCCAAGGCTGGTCGCGATGCAATCCTTGATCGTCGGGGCTTCGGCGCCGAGGCGGGCCGACAGGTCGACGATCCCCCCATCCTTCACGGCGCCGTAGCCGAGGCGCTGGCCATCGAGAAAAGAGACGAGCTTCATGGCATTCTCCGCTGAACCGCCGGGCAAGGAAGGTAAGCCCATTCCATTGCCGCTCGTCCACCATCAAGGCTACGCCCCGGACCTGCCCGCCGGGCATCGCTTCCCCATGGCGAAATTCGCCCTGCTCTTCGCCCGCCTGCAGGCGGAGGGGCTGGCCGCGCCGGCCAATACCCATGTCCCCGCCCCGATCCCGCGCGACGCCCTGCTGCGCGTCCATGACGCCGCCTATGTCGATGCCGTGCTCGCCCGTGCCGTACCGCCGGCGATCGAGCGGCGAATCGGCCTGCCGGTGGACGACGGGGTGGCGCGGCGCGCCCTGCTGGCGGGGGGCGGCACGCTGCTGGCCGCCCGGCTCGCGCTGCGCCACGGGCTGGCCTGCAATACCGCCGGCGGCAGCCACCACGCCCGGGCGGACAGCGGCGCCGGCTTCTGCATCTTCAACGACGTGGCGGTGGCCGTCCGCGCCCTGCAGGCCGAGGGCCTGATCCGCCGGGCCCTGATCGTCGATCTCGACGTCCATCAAGGCGACGGCACGGCCGCGATCTTCCGGGGCGATTCGTCGGTCTTCACCCTGTCGGTTCACTGCGGCGCCAATTTCCCGGTGCGGAAGGAGGCGGGCGACCTCGACATCGACCTGCCGGCGGGGACGGGCGACGCGGACTATCTGGCCGCCCTGGCGCCGGCCCTGGCGCGGGCGCTGGCCGCCGGCCCCTATGATCTCGCCTTCTACAATGCCGGCGTCGACGTCCATGCCGACGACCGGCTGGGCCTTCTGGCCCTGAGCGACGAGGGCATCGCCGCCCGCGACCGCCATGTGCTGGCCGCCTTGCGGGAATCGGGGCTGCCGGTGGCCGGCGTCATCGGCGGCGGCTATATGGACGACGTCGCCGCGCTGGCCGGGCGCCATGCCATCCTGCACCGGACGGCGGCGGCCCTGATCAGCCGGCGATCGGCGGCTGGAAGCTGAGGCCCATGTCCCAGGGGAAATAGATCCAGGTGTCCTGGCTGACCTCGGTCACATAGGTATCGACCAGGGGCCGGCCCATGGGCTTGGCATAGACCGTGGCGAAATGGGCCTTGGGCAGCATGTCGCGGACGATTCGCGCCGTCTTGCCGGTATCGACCAGATCGTCGAGCAGCAGGATCTCGCTGCCGCCGTCCGCCGCCAGGTCGGCCAGTTCCGGGCCGACGCCCTTCATCACCTGGGCCGCGCCCTGTTCCTTGTAGTCGTGGTAGGAGGCGATGCAGATCGTGTCGATCAGGCGGATGTTCAGTTCCCGCGCGATGATCAGGGCCGGTACCAGGCCGCCGCGGGTGATGCAGACGATCGCCTTGTATTTCCGCGTCCCCGCGGTCAGGCGCCAGGTCAGGGCGCGGGTATCGCGGTGGAACTGTTCCCAGGAAACGGGGAAAGCCTTTTGACTGTTGGGTTCCGACATGTCGTGCTGATCCCGCTTCGATCGTCCCTGGAGGCACCCGGGCGCCGCAGCGCCGGAAAGCAAGAAAGGCGACCCTTTCGGGTCGCCTTTTCCTTTTGCTTCAGACGGTTGGTGGAGCCAAGGGGAGTCGAACCCCTGACCTCTTGAATGCCATTCAAGCGCTCTCCCAACTGAGCTATGGCCCCAAACCGTCTAACCCGCTGATTCTGCTACCGTTTTTGAATTGCCTCGCGGCCGGTCGACGATGGCGTCGTCTGCGGTGGCGCGGAACTTAGTGACAGGCCGCGCCCCGGTCAAGCAGATTTTTTTCAGCGATCCTTCTCGTCGTCAAGGTCGAGGTCGGCATCGACCACGTCCTCGAGATCCTCGTCGTCGAGATCCTCGTCGGCGTCGAGCAGGGTGTCGTCGTCCTCGCTGTCGTCCTCGACGTCGTCGACGTCGATGTCGTCGTCACCGTCCTCGTCGCCGTCGGTCGCGTCGGCGATGATGTCTTCCTCGTCGCCGTCGAGTTCCTCGATGCCGGCGTCGTCCTCTTCGTCCTCATCCTCGTCCGCGGCCCGGCCGGGGGTATCCTCGTCGCTGTCGTCGTCGACTTCCTCGTCGTCGCGATCGACCACCGCCGCCGCCGCGGCGACCGCCTTCGACTTGGCCGCCTTCGCGTCCGGGCGGACCCGGCGGATCTTCAGCGCCGCGTCAGGCTCGAAGACCGCTTCGCACTTCGGGCACACGATCGGATCGCGGCCCAGATCATAGAAGCGGGCGCCACAGGAAAGGCACTGCCGCTTCACGCCCCATTCCGGTTTGGCCAAGGTTGTTCTCCATGCGAAAAATCAGGGGGTCGCTTTGCCACGAAGTGCACGGTCTGTCAAAGCGATTGGCGACGTGGTAAGTGCACCACTCGTCGATTCGGACATCGAGGCCCTGACGTGCCTGCGCAAAGTGCAAAATCCAGCCCCGCCCTCGCCGGCGCCGTTACGGTCCCGGGGGACAAGTCGATCTCTCATCGCGCCCTGATTCTGGGCGCCCTTGCCGTCGGCCGGACCGAGGTGACGGGCCTGCTCGAAGGCGACGACGTGCTGCGCACCGCCGAATGCATGCGCCGCCTGGGCGCCAAGGTGGTCCGCCTCGGCCCCGGCCGCTGGCAGGTCGACGGCGTCGGCGTCGGCGGCCTGGTCGAGCCGGCGGACGTCCTCGACATGGGCAATTCGGGCACCGGCGCCCGCCTGCTCATGGGCGTCGTCGCCGGCCACCCGATCACCGCGGTCTTCACCGGCGACGCCTCGCTGAACCGCCGGCCCATGGCCCGGGTCACCGAGCCGCTGGCACGCATGGGGGCGGCCTTCGTCGGCCGCGCCGGCAACAAGCTGCCGCTGGCCGTGGTCGGCGCCCGCAATCCCCTGCCGATCGAATACCGCCTGCCGGTCGCCTCGGCCCAGGTGAAATCGGCCATCCTGCTTGCCGGCCTGTGCGCCCCGGGCGAGACCACGGTGATCGAGCCCGAGCCGACGCGCGACCATTCGGAACGCCTGCTCGGCCATTTCGGTGCCGAGATCCGCATCGTCGATGCCGCGGACGGCAGCCGCCGGGTGACCCTGCGCGGCCAGCCGGAACTGACCGCCGCCCCCGTGGTCGTGCCGGGCGACCCCTCCTCCGCCGCCTTCCCGCTGGTCGCGGCCCTGATCGTGCCCGGCTCGGATGTGATCATCGAGAATGTGGGGCTGAACCCGCTGCGCATCGGCCTGTTCGACACGCTGATCGAGATGGGCGCCAGCATCGAATACCTGAACCGGCGCGTTGCCGGGGGCGAGCCGGTCGCCGACTTGCGGGTGCGCCATTCGGCGCTGAAGGGCGTCACCGTGCCGGCCGAACGGGCGCCCTCGATGATCGACGAATATCCGGTGCTGGCCGTCGCCGCCGGTTTCGCCACCGGCACGACCCGGATGAACGGCCTTGCCGAACTCCGCGTCAAGGAAAGCGACCGCCTGGCCGCCGTCGCCGCCGGCCTGGCCGCCAACGGCATCGCCCATGAGGCCGGCCCGGATTTCCTGATCGTGGCCGGCAAGGGCAAGGTCCCGGGCGGCGGCACCGTCGCCACCCATATGGACCATCGCATCGCCATGTCGTTCCTGGTCATGGGCCTGGCCGCGGAACGGCCGGTGACGGTCGACGACATTCACATGATCGACACGTCCTTCCCCGGCTTCGGCACCCTGATGGCGTCGCTCGGCGCGACACTCGAATGAGCGGGCGGCTCGAATGAGCGGGCGGCCCTTCGTCGTCGCCATCGACGGGCCGGCGGCGGCCGGCAAGGGCACCCTCGCGCGCCGGCTGGCCGCCGCCTTCGGCTTCGCCTATCTCGATACGGGCGCGCTCTACCGGGCCGTCGCCCTCGGCCTGCTGCGCGCCGGCAATGCCAGCCCGAGCGAGAGCGACGCGACCAAGGCGGCGCTGCGCCTCGACCATCAATGGCTGGCCAGCCCCGATCTCCGCCAGGAGGCGACGGGCAATCTCGCCTCGGTCGTCGCCGCCATGCCGGCGGTGCGCGCGGCCCTCGACGCCTTCCAGCGCCGCTTCGCCGCCCAGCCGCCGGACGGCGCCCCCGGCGCCGTGATCGACGGCCGCGACATCGGCACCGTGATCTGCCCCGGGGCGCCGGTGAAACTGTTCCTGACCGCCTCGGTCGCCGCCCGCGCCGACCGCCGCCGCCTGGAACTGGAAGCCCGGGGCGAGAGCGCCGACCTCGCCCGCATCGCCGCCGAGATCGAGGCGCGCGACGCTCGCGACGCCGGCCGCGCCGCCGCCCCCCTGAAGGCGGCCGAAGACGCGCACTTGCTGGACACCTCCGATTTGGGTATTGAAGACGTCTTCATGAAGGCGAAGGCCATCATCGAGACGGCGCGGCAGGCGCGGGGCTGAACGGCCCGGCGCCTTTCGCGTGTTTTTTGCTGTCCGTGCCCCCGCCTGGGAGAAGGGGGAAGACCGCCGGAGACAACCGGCAGGCCCGCAAGAGATGTTAGGAGACGACTGATTATGACCGAGTTCAAAGAGAATTTCGCCGAACTGCTTGAAGAAGTGTTCGGCACTGCCAATTCCCTCGAAGGCAGCGTGATCGAAGGCCGCGTGGTCTCGATCGAAAACGACTTCGCGGTGATTGATGTCGGCCTGAAGGCCGAGGGCCGCGTGGCCCTGAAGGAATTCGCGCCCCCCGGCCAGAAGGCCGAGCTGAAGCCCGGCGACATCGTCGAGGTTTACCTGGAGCGCATGGAAAACGCGATGGGCGAAGCGGTGATCAGCCGCGAGAAGGCCCGCCGCGAAGAAGCCTGGACCATCCTCGAGCGTGCGTTCGAGAAGGGCCAACGCGTCGAAGGCGTGATCTTCGGCCGCGTGAAGGGTGGCTTTACCGTCGACCTGTCGGGCGCGGTGGCCTTCCTGCCCGGTTCGCAGGTCGACGTCCGCCCGGTCCGCGACATCACGCCCCTGATGGGCGTGCCGCAGCCGTTCCAGATCCTGAAGATGGACCGTCGCCGCGGCAATATCGTCGTCTCGCGCCGTGCCGTCCTCGAAGAAACCCGCGCCGAAGCCCGGTCGGAACTGGTCGCCAACCTCAAGGAAGGCCAGATCCTCGAAGGCGTGGTCAAGAACATCACCGACTACGGTGCGTTCGTCGACCTCGGCGGCGTCGACGGCCTGCTGCATGTCACCGACATTGCGTGGCGCCGCGTCAACCACCCGTCCGAGGCCCTCACCATCGGCCAGACCGTGAAGGTCCAGGTCATCCGCGTGAACCCGGAAACCCAGCGCATTTCGCTCGGCATGAAGCAGCTGCTGGCCGATCCGTGGGACGGCGTCTCGGTCAAGTATCCGGTGGGCGTGAAGTTCCTCGGCCGCGTGACCAACATCACCGACTACGGCGCCTTCGTCGAACTGGAGCCGGGCGTCGAAGGCCTGGTCCATGTCTCCGAAATGAGCTGGACCAAGAAGAACGTCCATCCGGGCAAGATCGTTTCCACCTCGCAGGAAGTGGAAGTCATGGTCCTCGAGGTCGACGCCAACAAGCGCCGCATCTCGCTCGGCCTGAAGCAGTGCCTGGAGAACCCGTGGTCGGCCTTCGCGGGCCAGCACCCGCAGGGCACGGAAATCGAGGGCGAGGTCAAGAACATCACCGAATTCGGTCTGTTCATCGGTCTCGATGGCGGCGTGGACGGCATGGTCCACCTCTCCGACCTCGACTGGAACCGTCCTGGCGAACAGGCGATCCAGGACTACAAGAAGGGCGACATCGTCCGGGCGCAGGTTCTCGACGTCGACGTCGAGAAGGAACGCATCTCCCTCGGCATCAAGCAGCTCGGCCGTGACCCGCTGGCCAACAACAACGAAGTCCGCAAGGGCTCCGTCGTGACCGGCACGGTGGTCGAGGTGAACGAGGGCGGCGTCGAGGTGGAAGTCGGCGACGACGGTCTCCGCGGCTTCATCCGCCGCGCCGACCTCGCCCGCGACCGCCAGGACCAGCGCCCCGAGCGCTTCGCCGTGGGCGACAAGATCGACGCCAAGATCACCAACGTCGATCGCGCCACCCGCAAGCTCCAGCTCTCGATCAAAGCCCGCGAGATCGAGGAAGAGAAGGAAGCCGTCGCCCAGTACGGCTCGTCCGACTCGGGCGCGTCGCTCGGCGACATCCTGGGCGCGGCCATGTCCCGCGCCCGCGCCAAGGCCGAAGGCGGCGACGAGGAATAATCCTCGCCACCTCACCGCCGGGGTTCAGGATCGGGGCGCGCCAGCAATGGCGCGCCCCGGTTTCGTTTTGGGGGGTACTGGCGACCGGTCGCCGGCCGCGTCAACCCTGCCAGGGATCGACCAGCACCACGCCGGTGCCCTCAAAATCGCGAATATTCCGTGTCACGACACGCAGGCCATGGATCAATGCGGTTGCTGCGATCAGCGCCTCGACCTCATTGCGCCGGTCGGGAACAGGTCGCCCCCCCTCTGAAGCGATACTGCGATTTTCGATGAGACAGGGCTTTACCATCCTTTGGCACAGAACGGCGTGGCGGGCCGAAGCCGATGAAACGGAGAACTACGTCTACGCCATTTCCCTCCATAGCCCTCCTTAATGCTGCCATGGCCATTGACACGGTCTCGCTCGGTTAGACCGTCGAGATTTCCGCTGGCGCTTGGCGTGGCTTTGGCGTAATTATTATCTCAATGATTCTTGAACTATTGAGATAATGATAGACGAGAAGCAAGCTCTCAATGCCTTCGCCGCGCTGTCGCAGGAAACAAGGCTCCGCATCGTCCGGTTGCTGGTGACTGCTGGGCCGGAAGGCATGTCGGCCGGAGCCATCGGTGAAGCGATGGATGGCGCGTCATCGTCGCGCATGTCTTTTCATCTGAGCCATCTGGAACAGGCGGGGCTTGTCGAGTCCCGCCGTGAGGGGCGGTCGATCATCTACAGCGCCGCGCTGACTACGCTTTCCGGCCTTATCGAGTTCCTCATGCACGATTGCTGCCAGGGCCATCCGGAGGTCTGCAATCCGGCGATGGCCGCGCTGTCCTCCTGCTGCGAACCCACGAAAGGAACCTCCCATGTCTGACGGGCAAAATGATCGCGTCTTCAACGTCCTTTTCCTCTGCACCGGCAATTCGGCGCGCTCGATCCTTGCTGAAAGCATTCTGAATAAGGATGGTCAGGGTCGCTTTCGCGCCTTCTCTGCCGGGTCCCAGCCCAAGGGCGAGGTCAGTCCTTTTGCGCTGAAGGTGCTGGAGAGCTTTGACTACCCCTCTGACGGCTTCCGCTCGAAGGGTTGGGAAGAGTTTGCTGGCCCCGACGCGCCTGTCATGGATTTCGTGTTCACCGTCTGCGACAACGCCGCCGGCGAAACATGCCCGGTCTGGCCCGGCCAGCCCATGACCGCCCATTGGGGGATCGAAGACCCGGCGGCCGTGTATGGGTCTGATATTCAGAGGGAAGCCGCCTTCGTTGCTGCCTTCCGCTACATGAAGAACCGCATCTCGGCCTTCACGTCCCTGCCTGTCGCCAGTCTCGACAATGCGTCGCTGCGCACAAAGCTAACCGAGATCGGCCAATCCGATGGCGCATCCTCTCCAAGAAACAGCGCGGCGTGAGGCAGGCCATGGACGTGATCATCTATCACAACCCGGATTGCGGCACCTCGCGCAACACACTGGCGATGATCCGCAATGCGAGCGTTGAGCCGCATGTCATCGAATATCTGAAGACACCGCCGTCTCGGGACATGCTGACCCAGCTTATCGCTCGCATGGGCATTGCGCCGCGTGAACTGCTGCGTGAGCAAGGCACGCCCTATGCGGAACTGGGCCTTGGCGACCCGGCGCTGAGCGACGAGCAGTTGCTCGATGCCATGATGGCGCATCCCATCCTCATCAACCGGCCCATCGTCGTTAGCCCGAAGGGTGTCAGGCTCTGCCGACCGTCCGAGGACGTGCTCGACCTGTTGCCGCCGCCGCGCGGTGAATTCGCCAAGGAAGACGGCGAGCGCGTGATCGACGAACACGGCCGGCGCGTCGCAACGGCCTGAGGGAAACCCATGTCCGGTTTTGAACGCTATCTCACCCTCTGGGTCGCATTGTGTATTGTCGTCGGCATCGCGCTCGGCCACTTTCTTCCGGGCGTGTTCCAGATGATCGGCTCTGCCGAGATCGCCAGCGTCAACCTGCCGGTGGCAGTGCTGATCTGGCTGATGGTCATCCCCATGCTGCTCAAGATTGATTTCGCCGCATTGGGCGAAGTTGGCCGACACTGGCGTGGCATTGGCGTGACGCTGTTCATAAACTGGGCGGTGAAGCCTTTTTCGATGGCGTTGCTCGGCTGGTTGTTCATCGGCTGGCTGTTCCGGCCGTATCTGCCGGCCGATCAGATCGACAGCTATATTGCCGGCCTCATCATCCTCGCCGCCGCGCCATGCACGGCCATGGTGTTCGTCTGGTCGAACCTGACCAGAGGCGAGCCGCATTTCACGCTGAGCCAGGTCGCCCTCAACGACGCCATCATGGTCGTCGCCTTCGCGCCGATTGTCGGGCTGCTGCTGGGTCTTTCGGCGATCACGGTGCCATGGGGCACGCTGGTTCTATCCGTCGTGCTCTACATCGTCATTCCCGTCCTCATCGCGCAGATCGTCCGGCGCAGGATGCTGGCGAATGGCGGGCAGGCAGCACTCGACCACCTGCTTGCAAAACTCGGCCCGGCTTCCCTTGTAGCGCTGCTGGCGACGCTTGTTCTGCTGTTCGGCTTTCAGGGCGAACAGATCATCGCGCAGCCGGCGATCATCGGCCTGCTTGCCGTGCCGATCCTGATTCAGGTCTATTTCAATTCCGGCCTTGCCTATCTGCTCAACCGGCTGGCGGGCGAACAGCATTGCGTTGCCGCCCCCTCGGCGCTGATCGGCGCGTCGAACTTCTTCGAACTGGCAGTCGCTGCCGCCATCAGCCTGTTCGGCTTTCACTCGGGCGCGGCGCTTGCCACGGTCGTCGGCGTGCTGATCGAAGTCCCGGTGATGCTCTCGGTCGTCTGGATCGTGAACCGCTCGAAAGGCTGGTATGAGCGCGGCGACAAAGTATCCGAACTCGCGGAAGAGCAGCGTTGATGCCGGACGATCTTCCCAATCTCGATGCCGGTTACGTTGATATTCCCGGCATTGGCCGGCTGCGCGCTGCGACACCCTCGGCCCATCCACCGCGCATCCTGCTGCTTTACGGCTCGCTCCGCGAACGATCCTACAGCCGTTTCCTCACATTCGAAGCCGAACGACTGCTGAAACATTTCGGGGCAGAAACACGCATCTTCGATCCGTCCGGCCTGCCGCTGCCCGATGGGGCTGACGTCAATCATCCGAAGGTCCTGGAACTGCGCGAACTCTCGCTGTGGTCAGAGGGACAGGTCTGGACCAGTCCCGAGCGACATGGCGCGATGAGTGCAGTGATGAAGGCGCAAATCGACTGGATTCCGCTGTCGGTCGGTGCGATCCGCCCAACACAGGGCCGAACCCTTGCGGTGATGCAGGTGTCGGGCGGCTCACAGAGCTTCAATGCGGTCAATCAGATGCGCCTGCTCGGCCGTTGGATGCGTATGGTGACGATCCCCAACCAGTCCTCCGTCGCCAAAGCGTATCAAGAGTTCGATGAGGCCGGCCGGATGCGGGCGTCCTCCTACTATGACCGGGTGGTCGACGTGATGGAGGAACTGGTCAAGTTCACGCTGCTGACGCGCGACGTATCGCCTTACCTGACGGATCGCTATTCTGAGCGAAAAGGAAGCCCCGAAGCTGTGGCGCGGCAGGTGAACCTAGCCACCGCGACATGAGCAGCATTGTAACGACGCAGCCAGTAGTGTCGTGCTGTAGCGGGCTATCGGCTATGATCGGCGGCTATAGCGCGTTATAGAGGGCAATCGGCGGTTATGGCGGGACATGCGGCATTCGAACACCTACACCGAAGCCATCTCTCTATGACGCAGCCCACCAAATACTGGCCCCCGACCACCATCGAAGTAACCTGCATGGGCGCAACGCAGCCCCCCCCCCTCACTTCATCAGCGAGCGCCAGGCGAACCAGATCAGGAAGATGGCGATTACGGTGACGATGTAGCCGGGGCCGGTGTCGATGAAGGTCAAGGCGCTGTGGAGCAGGTCGGCGGGGCTGGCGGCGGCGAGGAGGGAGAGGCTCGGCATGGCGGCTTCCGTGTGGTGCGGGGCCGGGGCTGGACAAGGGGGCCGCCGGCGTTAAATTCAGAATGGCGGCAATATACACCGAAATGATTATTTGTCATGGCCGCGGCGCAGCACCGGCGACGTCATTGCCCCCAACTTGCCGTAGGGACAGTGCGGGCTGGGGCAATCGGCGGGTGTCCTGCGTGAAAAGCCATTGCCGCGGACGGAAAGCCGGCTAACCTTCCCCGCCCGCCCACACCTGCGAGAGGCCCGATCCCCATGAACGGAAGCGACGACCTGTTGCAGGACCGGCGCCTGCTGCGCCGCCGCCTCACCCGCTGGCGGCTGCTGGCGGCGGTTTTCGCCGTTGCGCTGGGCACCGTGATGCTGCCGGGCCTGCTGGGCGGCAGCCTGCGCCCCCATGTTGCGCGGGTCGCGGTCGAGGGGCTGATCATTGCCGACGACGAGCGCCTCGCCCTGCTTGAGCGGCTGGGCGAAGATCCCCTGGTCGAGGCGGTGATTCTGGCCATCGACAGCCCGGGCGGCACCACGGTGGGCGGCGAGGCGCTTTACGACAGCCTGCGCCGGCTGGCGGCGAAAAAGCCGGTGGTGGCCTCGATCGGCACCCTCGGCACCTCCGCCGCCTATCTGATCGCCACGGCCGCCGACCGGATCTATGCCTATGACACGTCGATCACCGGTTCGATCGGCGTGCTGATCCAGTCGCCCGAATTCTCGAAACTGATGGCCGAGATCGGCATTTCGGTGAACGAGGTCAAGTCGGCGCCGCTCAAAGCCTCGCCCTCGCCGTTCGAGGAAATGGCACCCGATGCCCGGGCCGCGCTTCAGGCCGTGATCGACGACAGTTTCCACTGGTTCCGCGACATCGTCGGCGAACGGCGCGCGCTGGCGCCGGAAGCCCTGGCGAAAGTGACCGACGGGCGCATTTTCACCGGGCGCCAGGCCCTGGAGCTCAAACTCGTCGACGCGCTCGGCGCCGAGACCGAGATCATGGCCTGGCTCGCCGCCGAAAAGGGCATCGATCCTGACCTGCCGATCGTGAAGGTGGCCCCCGAAAACGGCGGCTTCGACGCCGTCCTGAGCGGAAAAGCCTTTGTTCCTAAATGGCTTACCCTTGACGGGCTGACCTCGGTTTGGCACCCTCGGCTCGATTGACGGCTGAAGGCGGGGGGATGCGCGGGCCATGATCAAGTCTGAACTGATCCTGCGCCTGGCCGCTGCCAACCCCCATCTCTATCAGCGCGACGTGGAACGCATCGTTTCCACCATCTTCCAGGAAGTGGCGGATGCGCTGGCGCGCGGCGACCGGGTGGAGATTCGCGGCTTCGGCGCCTTTTCGGTCAAGAGCCGGCCGGCCCGCACCGGCCGCAACCCCCGCACCGGCGAAGCGGTCGACGTGGCGGAGAAATTCGTCCCCTTCTTCAAGACGGGCAAGGAATTGCGCGAACGCCTGAACATCGACGGCGACGGCGACCCCGAAAGCGATTCGGCGCCCGCCGACCGCCCCGCCGACCGCAAAGCCGTGAAGGGCTGAGGCCCGGAAAGGGCAAGCGCCATGAAACTGCGCACATTGCTGATCTCGCTGCCGATCGCGGTCGTCCTCATTGCCCTGGCGCTGGCCAATCGGGCGCCGGTCACCCTGTCGCTGGATCCCTTCGCCGGGGCGACGCCGGCCTATGCGGTGACCATGCCGCTGTTCCTGGCCCTGTTCCTGGCCCTGATCGCCGGCATCCTGATCGGCGGCAGCGTCGCCTGGTTCTCCGGGTTCCGGAAGCGCCGGGTGCTGCGGCGCCGGGTGAAGGTGATGAAACGCGATCTCGATGCCGCCGCAACGGCCCCGGCCCCGCCGCCGGCCCCGGTCAGCCAGCACGGCAGCGGCAACCTGCCCGCCGTGCGATGAGCGGGCCGCGTCACGTCGAGGCGGGCGCTGCGCTCGCCGCCCTCACCTATCCGGGCCTGATCGATGCGCTACGCGATGCCTTTGCCGCCGGCACCGTGACCGCCCCCTTGCGCGGCCATTACCCGATGGCGGACGGGGCCGGGAACACCAATATCTTCCTGGTCATGCCCGCCTATGACGCCGGCGCCTATGCCGGGGTGAAGCTGGTGACCGTCGCCCCCGGCAACAATGCCCGGGGCCTCGATTCCGTCATCGGCCTCTATGTCCTGTTCGATGCGGTGACCGGCGCGCCCCTGCTGACCGTCGACGGCAGCGCGATCACGGTCCGGCGCACCCCCGCCGCCTCGGCGCTGGCCGCCCGCTATCTGGCCCGGCCGGAGGCGGAGACCCTGCTCGTCGTCGGCGCCGGCAAGCTGGCGCCCCATGTCATCGATGCCTATCGCGCCGTGCTGCCCCGCTTGCGCCGGGTGCTGGTCTGGAACCGCACCGCCGACAAGGCCGCCGCCGTCGCCGCCCGCAGCGGTGCCGAAGTGGCGCCCGACCTTGCCGCCGCCGTCGCCGCGGCCGATGTCGTCAGCGCCATCACCATGAGCAAGGCCCCCCTGATCCGGGGCGACTGGCTGAGGCCCGGCACCCATCTCGACCTGATCGGCGGCTTCACCCCCGAAATGCGCGAGGCGGACGACAGCGCCGTCACCCGCGCCAGCCTGTTCGTCGACACGCGGGAAGGCGCCCTGCACGAGGCGGGCGACCTGGCCGATCCGCTGAAGCGCGGCGTGATCGCCGCCGGCGACATCAGCGCCGATCTGGCCGATCTCGTGACCGGGCGCCACCCCGGCCGCCGTTCGGCGGAGGAGATCACCCTGTTCAAATCGGTCGGCACCGCCCTTGAAGACCTTGCCGCCGCCGCCTTCCTGCACCGGTCGGGCCCGGCATGAGGCTTGTTATCGTCGGGGCCGGGATCTACGGCCTGTCCGTCGCCCGGGCCGCGCTGAAGGCGGGCCATGACGTCACCGTGATCGAACAGGGCCGGGTGCCGGACCCCTTGGCAAGCTCGGTCGACCGGCACAGGCTGATCCGCCACCCTTACGGCGACTTCGAGGGTTATGCCCGCCTGATCCCGGCCGCCTTCGCCGCCTGGGAGGGCTTGTGGCAGGACCTCGGCCGGCGCCATTACATCGAGACCGGCACCCTGGTCCATCACTTCCGCCCCGGCGACTGGGCGGACCAGTCGGCCGCGGTCCTGGACCGGCTGGGCGTCGCCTATGACCGGCTGTCGCCCGCCGATCTCGACCGCCGCTTTCCCATGCTGAGCGCCGAGGGCGCGATCGACGCCCTGTGGCTGCCCAGCGGCGGCGCCCTGCTGGCCGACCGGATCGTGCGCGATCTCGGGGAATTCGTCCGCGCCCGGGGCACGCTGCTCGAAGGGATCGCGGTCGCCGACCTCGACCCGGCGCGGGCGACCGCGATCCTGGCGGACGGGCGGCGCATCGCCGGCGACCGGCTGGTGGTCGCCGCCGGCGCCTGGACGCCGCGCCTGCTGCCCCATCTGGCCGGGCGGCTGCGCCCGGTGCGCCAGGTGGTGACCTATGCCGCCGTGCCCGGCCAATGGCGCGAGGCCTGGGCCCGGGGCCCCATGCTGCTGGAGGTCGACGGCGAGGGCGGCTTCTATGCCGTGCCGCCGGTCGACGGCTATGGCCTGAAGCTGGGCGATCACCGGCTGGCCGGCGGGCCGGACGATCCGGAAGACCGCCGCCGCGCCGAACCGGCCGAGGCCCGCGCCATCCTCGACGGCGCCCGCCGCCGGCTGCGGGATTTCGACGACTATCGCCTCATCGAGGCGAAGACCTGCCTCTATACCGTCACCGCCGACGAGCGCTTCCTGATCGAGGCGGTCGAGGGCGCCCTGGTGCTGTCCTGCTGCTCCGGCCATGGCTTCAAGTTCGGGGCCCTGGTCGGCGAGCGGGTGGCGGCCCATCTCGAGGGGGCCCATATCGAGGGGGACGAGGATGTCGCGGTCCTGCACGCCTGGGCCGCCGGAAGCGTGCTATAGTCGGGCGATCATGTCGGGTTTCGTCAAGATTTGCGGGCTGTCCACGGCGGAGACGGTCGATGCCAGCGTCGCCCGGGGCGCCAGCCATGTCGGCTTCGTGTTCTATCCGCGCTCGCCCCGGAACATCGCGCCGGCGGCGGCCGGAAACCTGATCGCGCGCCTGCCGGATCATGTCGTCCCGGTCGCCCTGACCGTCGATGCCGACGACGCGACGATCGCCGCCATCCTGGCCGAGGCGCCGGTGAAAATGCTCCAGGCCCACGGCAGCGAAAGCCCGGAACGGGTGGCGGATCTGCGCCGGCGTTTCGGCCTGCCGGTGATGAAGGCGATCGGCATTGCCGATCCGGCCGACGTCGCCCGCGCCCATGATTACGAAGCTGTTGCCGACCTGTTGCTCCTGGACGCCAAAGCGCCTAAGAAAGGCCTTCCCGGCGGCAACGGGCTTGCGTTCGACTGGGGCCTGATCGCCAATGAAGGCTGGTCGCGCCCCTGGTTCCTGGCAGGTGGGCTGACGCCCGACACTGTCGCCGAGGCCATCCGCATTGCCGGGGCCCGGGCGGTCGATGTGTCGAGCGGCGTCGAAAGCGCGCCGGGGGTGAAGGATATCGGCCTGATCGCCGCCTTTCTGGCGGCGGCACGGTCACAGTTCGAGGAATGACGATGGCCCAGGCGGCTGCTGCGACGCCCAATTCTTACCGCGAAGGCCCGGACGAGCACGGCCATTTCGGCATCCACGGCGGGCGTTTCGTCGCCGAGACCCTGATGCCGCTGATCCTCGACCTCGAAAAGGCCTATAACACGGCCAAGGACGACCCGGCCTTCCAGGCGGAGCTGAACTATTACCTCGAACATTACGTCGGCCGGCCCAGCCCGCTCTATTTCGCGGAACGCCTGACCAGCCATTTCGGCGGCGCCAAGATCTATCTGAAGCGCGAAGAGCTGAACCACACCGGCGCCCATAAGATCAACAATTGCATGGGCCAGATCCTGCTGGCCCTGCGCATGGGCAAGAAGCGCATCATCGCCGAGACCGGCGCCGGCCAGCACGGCGTCGCGACCGCGACCGTGGCCGCGCGCTTCGGCCTGCCCTGTACCATCTACATGGGCAAGACCGACATCGAGCGGCAAAGCCCGAACGTCTTCCGCATGCGCCTGCTGGGCGCCGAGGTGGTGCCCGTCACCTCCGGCTCGCAGACCCTGAAGGATGCGATGAACGAGGCGCTCCGCGACTGGGTGACCCAGGTCGAGGATACGTTCTACATCATCGGCACGGTCGCCGGCCCCCATCCCTATCCGGCCATGGTGCGCGACTTCCAGTCGATCATCGGCGTCGAGGCCAGGGCCCAGATCCTGAAGGCCGAGGGCCGCCTGCCGGACACGCTGGTCGCCTGCGTCGGCGGCGGTTCCAACGCCATCGGCCTGTTCCACCCCTTCCTGGACGAGCCTTCGGTCGCCATCGATGCGGTCGAGGCGGCGGGCCACGGGCTGGAATCCGGCAAGCACGCCGCCTCGCTGGCCAAGGGCCGGCCGGGGGTGCTGCACGGCAACCGCACCTATCTGCTGCAGGACGACGACGGCCAGATCATCGAAGCCCATTCGATTTCCGCCGGCCTCGACTATCCGGGCATCGGGCCGGAACATTCCTGGCTGCACGACATTGGCCGGGTGAACTTCGTCTCGGCCACGGACCAGGAGGCGCTGGACGCCTTCCAGCTCTGCACCAAGCTCGAAGGCATCATTCCCGCCCTCGAATCGTCCCATGCGCTGGCTCATGTCGGCCGGATCGCGGGCAAGCTGCCCAAGGACCATATCATCCTGGTCAATCTCTCCGGCCGGGGCGACAAGGATATCTTCACCGTCGCCAACGCCCTGGGAGCGAAGCTGTGACCGTCGCCCGCATCGATGCCCGCTTCGCCGCCCTGAAGGCCGAGGGGCGCCCCGCCCTCGTCGTCTTCGTGACCGCCGGCGATCCGGACCCGGAGACATCGTTCGAGGTGATCAGGGGCCTGCCCGCCGCCGGCGCCGACGTGATCGAGATCGGCATGCCCTTCACCGACCCGATGGCGGACGGGCCGGCGATCCAGGCCGCGGGCCTCCGCGCGCTATCCGCCGGCCAGACCCTGGCGAAGACCCTCGACCTCGTCCGCCGCCTGCGCGAGACCGACAGCGCGACCCCGATCGTGCTGATGGGCTATTACAACCCGATCTATGCCTATGGCGTGGCCCGCTTCCTGACGGATGCCAAGGCTGCCGGGATCGACGGTCTGATCGTCGTCGACCTGCCGACCGAGGAAGACCCGGAACTGTGCCTGCCGGCGCTGGACCAGGATATCGCCTTCATCCGCCTGGCGACCCCGACCACCGACGAGGTCCGCCTGCCGACCGTGCTGCGCAATACCGCCGGCTTCGTCTATTACGTCTCGATCAACGGCATCACCGGCTCGGCGACGCCGGATACCGGCGCGGTCGCGGCGGCGGTCACCCGGCTGAAGGCCCATACCGACCTGCCGGTCGTGGTCGGCTTCGGCATCAAGACGCCGGAACAGGCGGCCGCCATCGGCGCCACTGCGGACGGCGCCGTGGTCGGCAGTGCCGTCGTCTCCCTGATCGGCGCGGCCGCGGCGGAGGGGCTGACGGGCGAAGCCCTGGCCGCCCGCGTCCATGCCTTTGTCTCGACCCTGGCGGCGGGCCTGCGCGGCGCCAAGCGCAGCGCCGCCTGACCCCGGCTGGAGTTCCCCCATGGCGAATTGGCTGAATGATGTGGTGCGGCCCAAGATCCGGGCCGCCTTCCGCCGCGAGATCCCGGAAAACCTGTGGACCAAGTGCCCGGGCTGCGCCCAGATGCTGTTCCACCGCGAGTTGGCCGAGAACCATCAGGTCTGCCAGCATTGCGGCCACCACCTGCGCCTTGGCCTCAGCGAGCGGGTGGAACTGCTGCTCGACCCCGGCTTCACCCTGGTGCCGGTGCCCGAGGTTCCGGCCGATCCCCTGAAGTTCAAGGACGAGAAGACCTATGTCGCGCGCATGAAGGATGCCCGCGCCAAGACCGGCCAATTGGATGCCATGGCCGTCGCCTATGGCACGATCGAGGGCCTGGGCGCCGTGCTCGCGGTGCAGAATTTCGCCTTCATGGGCGGCTCCATGGGCCTTGCCGTGGGCGAGGCCCTGGTGACGGCGGCCGAGCGCGCGGTCGACCACGGCGTGCCCCTGATCGTCGTCACGGCGGCCGGCGGTGCGCGCATGCAGGAAGGCATCCTGTCCCTGATGCAGATGCCGCGCTCGACCGTCGCGGTCGAGATGGTGCGCGATGCCGGCCTGCCCTATATCGTCGTCCTGACCGATCCGACCACCGGGGGCGTCACCGCCTCCTTCGCCATGCTGGGCGACATCCAGATCGCCGAGCCGGGCGCCCTGATCGGCTTCGCCGGCCAGCGCGTGATCGAACAGACCATCCGCGAGAAACTGCCCGAAGGCTTCCAGCGCGCCGAATACCTGCTGGACCACGGCATCATCGACATGGTGGTGCCGCGGAAGGAGCTGAAATCGCGCCTGGCCAAGGTGATCTCGCTGCTGACCAACCGCCGCCCGGTCCCGGCGGCCAGGGTGCCCGCCCGTATTTGAGCCCCCGCATCTGAGCCCATCATGACCACCAGCGACCTGGTGCTGGAGCGCCTGACCCGGCTCCACCCGAAGAAGATCGACCTGTCGCTCGGCCGGATGGAGCGGCTGCTGGCGCGGCTCGGCCATCCGGAACGGCAGCTGCCGCCGGTGGTCCATGTCGCCGGCACCAACGGCAAGGGCTCGACCGTCGCCTATCTCCGCGCCATGGCGGAGGCGGCGGGGCTGAAGGTCCATGCCTATACCTCGCCCCATCTGGTCCGCTTCAACGAGCGCATCCGCCTTGCCGGCAGCCTGATCGCCGAGGAGGCGCTGACCGCCCTTCTGGAAGAATGCGAGCGCGCCAACGGCGAGGCGCCGATCACCTTCTTCGAAGTGACGACCGCGGCCGCCCTGCTCGCCTTCGCGCGGACGCCGGCCGACCTCCTGCTGCTCGAAGTCGGCCTGGGCGGGCGGCTGGACGCGACCAATGTGGTGACCCGGCCCAGGGTCGCGGTGATCACGCCGGTCGACCTCGACCACAAGGAATTCCTGGGCTCGACCGTCGCCGCCATCGCGGGCGAGAAGGCGGGCATCATGAAGCCGGACGTGCCCACCGTCCTCGGCCCCCAGAGCCGGGAAGCCCTGGAAGTCTTCTGCGAGCGGGCGGATCTGCTGGATGCCCCCCTGCTGGTCGCCGGCGCCGATTTCACCGCCCGGCGCAGCGGCGACGGCTTCACCTTCACCGGGGCCGGCCGCACCGGCTGGGCCCTGCCCCGCCCCGCCCTGCCCGGCAACCACCAGATCGAGAATGCCGCGACCGCGGTTGCCGCCGCCCTGCTTCTCGACCTGCCGGAGGCGGCGATCACGGCCGGGCTGACCGCGGCCGAATGGCCCGCGCGCCTGCAACGCCTGACCCGGGGGCCGCTGGTCCGGGCCCTGCCCGCCGGCGGCGAGCTTTGGCTCGACGGCGGGCACAACCCCCATGCGGCGCGGGCGCTGGCGGCGGCACTCGAGGAACTGGCCGCGGACGGGCGGCCCCTGGCCCTGGTGTCGGGCCTGATCTCGACCAAGGATGCGGCAGGCTATTTCGGCGCCTTCGCCGGGCTGCAGCCCCCGGTGGTCGCCGTCACCATCCCGGACGAAGCCGCCGCGCGCCCGGCCGCCGACATCGCCGCCGCCGCGGCCGCGGCCGGCCTTGCCGCCGAAACCGCGCCCGACCTTGCAGCCGCCGTCACCCTGGCCGCAGCACTGGCCGGCGAGCGGGCACGGGTGCTGATCTGCGGCTCCCTCTACCTCGCGGGGAAAGTCTTGGCCGAGAACGGCTGAAGGGGTAAATTTCTCTTCGGTTGCCGCCAAGGAGAAGTGCAGGCCATGCCCGTCTCCCGCATGAAATCGGATCTTTACGAGCGGGATTTCTACGCCTGGGCCCATGAACAGGCGGCGCTGCTGCGCGCCGGCCGTCTTTCCGACGCCGATATCGAAAACATCGCCGAGGAAATCGAAAGCATGGGCAAGGGCGAAAAGCGCGAATTGCTGAGCCGCCTCACCGTATTACTCGCCCATCTGCTGAAATGGCGGCACCAGCCGGAACGGCGCTCGACCTCATGGCGCCTGACCATCAGAATCCAGCGGCGCGACATCGCCGATCACCTGGGCGACAACCCGAGCCTGAAGGCCCTGCTGCCGGCAGCGATCGCCCGGGTCTACGACAGTGCCCGCCTGTCGGCGGCGGCGGAGACCGACCTGCCGCTGCCGGCCTTCCCCGAAACCTGCCCCTGGTCCCTCGACCACATCCTGTCGGAAGATTTCTGGCCCGAGGCCTGAGAGCCCTCAGCCGCCGATCAGCTTGCGCAGGCCGTCGGCGAAAGCCTTCGGTTCGAGGTCGTGGGCGAAGATCCACTTCAGGCGGCCGTCGGGACCCATCAGATAGACCAGGGTCGAATGGTCCATGGTGTAATCCTCGCCCTCGCCCCGGCGCAGCGCCACCCCCCGGTAGGTCTTCAGCACGGCGTCGATCTGGCTGCGGTCGCCGGTCAGGCCGGTGATGCGCGGATCGAAGGACGAAGTGTAGTTCTTCAGTTCCGCCGCACCGTCCCGTTCCGGATCGACGGTGATGAACAGGGGCTGGATCCGGTCGGCGGCCGGGCCCAGGTCCTTCAGCACTTCGGTCATCTGGGCCAGGGTGGTCGGGCAGACGTCCGGGCAATAGGTGAAGCCGAAGAAGACCAGCAGGTATTTGCCTGGCCAGCTTTTCTCCGTCACCGGCTTGCCGTCCTCGTCGATCAGGCCGAAGGGCCCGCCGACGACGCCGGCCAGTTCATGGTCCGGCGGCAGGCCGATGCCGCCCGCCGTCTCCCGCAGGGGATCGCGCCGGTCGAGACGGCCCAGTTCGAACCAGGTCAGGGCGGCGATCGCCACCAGGGCGAGGGCGATGAGGATGGGCTTCCGGTGTTTCATGGCCGCCAAGTGACCCCGTTCGGGTTCGGAGGTCAAGACCGGCCCGCCGGCCATTTGTCGCATCGGGGAAAATCGCCGGCGGAAACGGCCGCGCCGACCTCATCCCGGCTCGCCTGCATATGCGGTCTTCGGTCAGGGCATGACTGTCGGGCTTCGATCAGGGCCGGGTTCGTGCTTTAGTGCAAGCGACATGCACGACGCACGCCCGGATGTGCAGCATGGGGTCGGGCCCCGCCGCCGAACGGCGGTCGCATCCCCCGGCCTGCCGGGCGTTGCCGCGCACTACGTGAAGAATGGCGTTTCCCCTGCCGGGTGCGCCGCATCAACTGGGAAATCGAGCCAAGTGACCGCAGCTAAAGGACATCGCGCCGGCAGCGTCTCGGACCTGCCGGTCGACGCCGACGGCGACCTCCGGACCCCGAACTTCAACGGGCCCCTGACGGACTCCGAACTCGCCGCCCTGATCAACCTGCTGATCGAGTCCATCCGCGCCGGCGCCAAGGTCGCCGCGGTCTTCGCCTGCCGCGCCGCGTGCCAGGACCGCCGCGGCATGTATCTGGACATCCAGTCCGACGCCTCGAAGGCGATCCAGCATTTCTCGCGCATCCTGAAGGCCCGCGGGGTCGAGCCCTCGGACGCCACCAGCGGCTTCTTCGACCGCGCCATCGACCTGCCGGAAAAGGCCGACCGCGTCGCCTTCTTCGCCCGCGGCCAGGACTGGCTGCTGGCCACGCTCCAGGAAGCCCTGCCCCACCTTCAGGATCCCGAACTGATCGCCGTCTTCCGCGAATGCGCCGAAACGGCCAAGCGCAACCGGGAACGCGCGCTCACCTACAAGCCCGCCGTCTGAGACCGGTCCCCTCCCCATGCTGATGACCCTGCTGGTCGCCGTCGGCTTTGCCCTGCTGGCGGCGTTCCTGGCGCGGGCCATGCTGCCCGCCCCCTGGAACCGCTATGTCTTCCTGCTGCTGGGCGTGCCCGCCCTGGGCCTGACCGCGGTCGGCTTCGGCCTGACGATCTATGCCTATGCCACCTGCGACGAGACGGTGGCGGTCGCCCATCCGAATGCGGACGGCACCCCCTTCATGACCATCAGCAGCCTCGACTGCGGCGATCCCGCCAACCGCAGTTTCGACGTCACCATCACCCAGGCCCTGAACGGCAAGCGGGTGGATACCACGATCCTGCGCAGCCACGGCCTGCCCGCGCCGGCCGATGTCGCCGAGATCGAAGCGGGCGAGGCCGGCGGCCGGCGCTTTCGCGTGACCATGACCGACGGCACCAGCCATGAGACCGGCCTGCTCGGACCCAAGGCCGAGCCCGACACGGTGTGGTCGATCCTGAACGGCGAGGTCCAGGCCTTTTCCCGCTGAACGATGCAGGCGGGCATGGACGGCCCGCCGCCTTCCCATTACGTTGACGTAAACGTAAAGACCCGCACCGTTCCGGGGAGGAGAGAAGAAGAATGAAAGTGTCCGAAGCGCTGGACAGCCGTTTGTCCGTCCGCGCCTTTCTGCCGGCGCCCGTCCCCGTGGCGACGATCAGGGCTATTCTCGAAGGCGCGAAGCGAAGCCCCTCGGGCGGGAATCTCCAGCCCTGGCATGTCCATGTCGTCACCGGGGCGGCGCTCGACGAGGTGAAGGCGATCATCAAGGCCCGGCTGGCCGATTCGACCGCCGGCGAGGGCACCGAATACCAGATCTATCCCCCGAACCTGACCGAGCCCTATCGCACCCGCCGCTTCCGGGTGGGCGAGCAGCTTTACGAGGCGATCGGCATCGCCCGCGACAACAAATTCGGCCGCCTGATGCAGTTCGCCCGCAATTTCGAATTCTTCGGCGCCCCGGCCGCCCTGTTCTTCTCGATCGACCGCCAGATGCAGCCGGGCCAATGGGCCGACCTCGGCATGTTCATGCAATCGGTCATGCTGCTGGCGCGCGAGCATGGTCTCGACACCTGCGCCCAGGAAGCCTGGGCAATCTGGCACAAGACGCTTGGCACCCATCTGAAGCTGCCCGACACTCTGATGCTGTTCGCCGGGATCTCGCTCGGCTATCGCGACGACGGCAACCCGATCAATCATTTCCGCAGCGAACGCGCGCCCCTGGAAGACTTCACCACCTTCCTGGGCGACTGACCGAAGGGAGAGAGCAGGATGAGCGTGACCGAACTGGTGATCGAAGGGCGCGAGCGCGAGCTGGCGCCCGGCCTCGTCATCAAGCGCATCCTGCCCCATGCGGTGCGGCGCCATGTCGGCCCCTTCGTCTTCCTCGACCATATGGGGCCGGTGGATGCGGGGCCGCGCGGCATCGCCGACGTCCGGCCCCACCCCCATATCGGGCTGGCCACCGTCACCTGGCTGTTCTCGGGCGTGATCATGCATCGGGACAGCCTGGGCTCGGTCCAGCCGATCCGCCCCGGCGAATTGAACTGGATGAACGCCGGCAAGGCCATCACCCATTCCGAACGCATGCCGGAGGACGGCGGCCTCGTCCATCTGCACGGCATGCAGGCCTGGGTCGCCCTGCCGAAGCATCTCGAAGAGAGCGAGCCCTTCTTCAGCCATGTCGGCCAGGGCGTGCTGCCGGTCGTCCACGAGCCCGGCGCGCGGCTGACCGTGATCGCCGGCACCGCCTTCGGCGCCACCTCGCCGCTGGAAACGCCCTCGCCCCTGTTCTACGTCGAGGCGAAGCTCGACCCCGGCACCGTGATCGAGGTGCCGGAGACTTATGCCGAACGGGCGGCCTATGTCGCCGAGGGCTGCGTCACCATCGACGGCGCCGAATACGGGGTCGGCCAGCTGCCGGTCTTCGTGCCCGGCGCCCGGGTGGCGCTGCGGGCGGAAACCGGCGCCACCGTCATGATCCTGGGCGGCGAGCCCCTGGACGGCGAACGCCACATCAACTGGAACTTCGTCTCCTCCGACCGCGACCGGATCGCCCGGGCGCGGGACGACTGGCAGGCCGGCCGCTTCCCCCAGGTCCCGGGCGAGACCGAATTCATTCCCCTGCCGCCGGCGTGAGGGCACCCGGCTCCATCTCGTCCGCCGGCAAGTGCTTCGGCGCCAGCAGCAGATACATCGCCGGCGTCACCAGCCGCGACAGGAAGGTCGAGGTGACGAGGCCGCCGATGATCGAGATCGCCAGCGGCGAATAGAGCCCCGAACCCTCGACCGCCAGCGGCATCAGGCCGCCGACCGCGGTCATGGAGGTCAGCAGCACGGGCAGGAAGCGGATCTCGCCCGCCTGCTCGATCGCCTCCTTGAGGCCGAGGCCCTGGCGCCGCAACTGGGTGGTGAAATCGACCAGCAGGATCGAATTCTTGATCTCGATGCCGATCAGGGCGATGAAGCCGACGACGGCGGTGAAGCTGAGCGTATAGCCGGTGAGGTAAAGCGCCAGGATGCCGCCGATGATCCCGAGCGGGATGACCCCGGCGACCACCGCGGTCGACGAGAAGCTGCGGAACTCGAGAATCAGCACGGCGACGATGCCGAAGACCGCGATCAGCACCGCATTGGACAGGCCGGCGAAACTCTTCTGCCGGGCCTCGGCCTCGCCGCCCATTTCCAGGCGGTAGCCGGGCGGCAGTTGCAGGTCGCTGCGCAGGGTGGCCATGATTTCCGCCGTCACCCGCTCGGTGTTGAAGCCGGTCATGGTGAAGGCGGTGATGGTGACCGAGCGTTCGCGGTCGAAACGGTCGATACGCGCCGGGCCCGCCTCGAAATGCGGGTTGGTGACGCTGGCCAGCGGGGTGGCGCCGGCCGCGGTCGGGACATAGATGGCGCCGAGCGCGTCCAGTTCGTGCCGCGCGCCAAGGGGGGCGCGCACCACGACCGGGAAATCGTCGCCGTCGGCCTCGCGGAAGCTCGCCACCTGCTCGCCGCCGAGGGCGAGGCGCACCACCCGGTCGATGGCGCCGGCGGGCACGCCCAGCACCCCCGCCTTCTCGGTATCGACGCCGAGGTTGAGGTCGGTGCGGTCGAGGCGCAAGGGGTTGACCACGTCGCGGGTGCCGGGCGTGCCCTCGATGATCCGGGTCATCTGGGCGGCCAGGAGCTTCAGTTCGTCCAGGCTGGGGCCGGTGATGCGCATGGCGACGGGCGCCTCGATCGGCGGGCCGTTCTGGAAGATGCGCACCACCATCTGGGTGCCGGGATAGCGGTCCAGCCGGGCGCGCAGCTCGTCGATCACGGCGGGGCCGGTGCGGGCGTCCCAATGGTCGAGTTCGACGAAGACGGCGCCGTGGGTCGGGTCGTCCTCGCGCGGGATGACGTTGTAGAAGATGCGCGGATTGCCGTGGCCGGCATTGGACATCACCCAGCGCACCCCCGGGGTCGCCGCCGCCTCGCGTTCGACGAAGCGGACGGCGGCATCGGTTTCCGCCAGCGGCGCGCCGTCCGGCAGGTCGACGTCGATGACGAACTGGCGCGAATCCGCCGGCGGGAACAGGGAGAAGCCGATCCGCGGGATCAGCATGATCGAGCCGGCGAACAGCGCCGCCGCGATCAGGCAGGTGACCAGCGGCCGCCCGAGGGCGACATGCAGCAGCGGCCGGTAGACGAGATGGATGCCCTTCATGATCCCGCGCAGGAGGACGTTGCCCTCCGGATCCTCGTGCCGCGACAGGATCCGGCTGGCCAGGAAGGGAATGATGGTGAGCGAGACGAACAGCGACGCCGCCACCGTATAGAGCACCGAGACCGGCAGGGAGCGGATGAATTTCCCCGCCCCTTCCGGCAGGAACAGCAGGGGCACGAAGGCCAGCATCAGGGTGGCGGTGCAGCCGACGACGGCGACCGCGATCTGGTTGGTGCCGGAAACCGCCGCCCGGGTGCGGTCCATGCCCGCGCGCAGGTGGCGCGCGATATTCTCGGTCACCACGATCGAATCGTCGACCAGCAGGCCGAGCGCCAGGACGAAGCCCGCGATCGACAATTGGTTCAGCGAGAAACCCGACAGATGCAGGGCGAAGACGCCGATCGCCAGCGACAGCGGGATCGACAGCATGACCACGATCGAGGCCCGGAAGCCGAGCGGCAGCAGGGTGATGAGGACGAGGCCGAGGGCGATGGCGAAATCGCGGAACAGGTTGGACAGGCGGTGCGTCACCGAGACCGACTGGTCGAAGCCGCGCTCCAGCTTGACGTTGGCGGGCAGGTCGGCCTCGAACTGGTCGAGCAGGACATAGATCGCGTCCCGCATCTGGAAGATGTTCTGGCCGTCCTTCTGGTTCGCCGTGACGAAGACCGCCGGCTTGCCGTTGTAGCGGGTGACGTGGTTGGGCTCGTCCGCCGACCACGACACTTTGGCGACGTCGCCGACCTTGACCACCGTGCCGTCATGGCTGGCGACCACCGTGTTGGCGACATCTTCGAGCGACTTGAAATCGCCCGTCGCCTTGACGTTGAAGCGCCGGGCGCCGGCATGGACGGCGCCGATCGGCACGCTGGCGCCTTCCGCCTTCAGGGCATCGGCGACGGCGGAGGCGGGCAGGCCGAGGGCGGCGAGACGGCCGAGGTCCAGGGCGACGCGGACCTCGGTCCGGGGCTCGCCCCACAATTCGGTCTCGCGCACGCCGTCGACCCGGTCCAGCATGTCCTTGAGGACGCGGCCGCGCTCCTCGAGTTCCCGCAAGGACGCGGTGTCCGAGACCAGCGCCACCTGCACGAAATTGGTCATGCTGGTCTCGATCTTCTTGATGTCGAGACGGACGAGGCCATCGGGCAGCGTGCCGCGGATCGCGTTGATCTCGCGCACCACCTGGTCGAATTTCCGTTCGGTGTCCGAGCCCCATTCGAAATGGACGATGATGTTGGCGGCGCCGTCGCGGGACTTGGATTCGATCTTGTCGATATCGTCGAGGGCCGAAACCGCGTCCTCGATCGGGTCGGTGACCAGTTTTTCCATGTCGAGCGGATCGGCGCCCGGCATGACCGCGACCACCGAGACGATGGGGGTCGGGAAATTCGGGTCCTCCGCCCGCGGGATCGACATGAGGGACGACACCCCCATGGCCGCCAGCATGGCGAAAAGCACCAGGGTGAACTGCCACTGCCGGACAGAGAATGCGCCGATAGCCCCCATGACCCCGCCCTCGTTCAGCGCGTGCCGCCGCGCAGCGCGACCTGATCGGTGACCAGCACCCTGTCGCCCTCGCGCAGGTAGCCGGCACCGGCGGACACCACCTGCTCGCCCGGCTCCAGGCCGCTGCGGATGGTGACATTCTCGCCCGCGAGCGGGCCGAAGACGACCCGGCGCCGCGAGACCGTGGACGTCTTGCGGTCGACGACGAAGACGCTGCCCTCGGCGCCGAAGCCTTCGAGCACGGCCGAGGCGGGGATCATCACCACTTTCGATTCCGCCGCCCCTTGCGGCCGGATCGCGACATCGGCGACCAGCCCCGAGGGCACCTGGAGACTGGTGTCATCAAGGGCCAGTTCGACCACGAAGGCGCCGGTGCGCGGATCGCCCTTCGGCGCGATGCGCGTGACATGGGCGCGGGCCGGGGCCTCGATCCCGGGCAGGCGGACGGAAGCGCCGTCGCCGAGGCGGAGCTTCACCACGTCGCGGTCGGCGATGCCGACCTTCACCACCCGGCCGGACTCGATATCGCCGAGGGCGAGCACGCCGAGGCCGGCCGGCACGATCTGGCCGCTTTCGACATCGCGCGACAGGATCACGCCGCCGGCCGGCGCCTTGATCACGGCCAGGCCGCGGTTGAAGGCCACGGTGTCGCGCCCGGCGATCGCCATCTGCAGGGCGGTGCGGGCATCGTCGAGCCTGGCCTGGGAAGCGAAGCCGCTGCCGACCAGGGGGGACAGCCGGGCGACGTCGCGCCGGGCCTTTTCCACATTCGCGTCGGCCTCGCGCCATTGGGCGTCGATCTCGCCGGTGTCGAGGGTCGCCAGGGTCTGGCCGGCGGCGACCTGATCGCCGACATCGACCGCGAAAGCCTGGACCACGCCGCCGATCTTGAACGACAGCACCACCTCGCGCTTGTAGGCGACGAGGCCGGAACCCCGGATGTCGGCGGCATCGGCCGCCCGTTCCACCGTCGCCGCCGCCACCGGCCGGGCCGGCTGTTCGACCGGCGCGGTTTCGGCACGGGCGGCGAGCGGCGGGAAAGCCGCAAGGCCGGCAACGGCGGCCAGCGTCAGCGCCAACAGGTTCAGCCCAGGCAGGGTCAAGCCCTTGGAGGTGGTGAAGGGGCGCATGATCGCCTCCGGTTAACGGTGGTAACTTTACGCTGTTAAATTACTCCACGGCGCGGTAAGGTCAAGTCATGACTCGTATGACCGAAGGGGACGAGGGTGCCGGCCGCCGGCGCCTGAGCGCGGACGAAAGGCGCAGCCAGATCCTGGCCGCGGCGCGGCAATTGTTCATCCAGGAAGGGGTGGACAATACCTCGATGCGGCGGATCGCCCAGCTTGCCGGGGTGACGCCGACGCTGATCTACCATCACTTCGCCGACAAGGCGGCCTTGATGCTGTCGGTCTGCCAGGAATTCTTCTTCGGCTTGATGCAGGCGAGCGAGGAGGCCCGCCGCCCCCGGCCGGAGGATGCGGATCCCCTCGCCCCGCTCGGCCGGCTGATGGCGGCCTATGTCCGCTTCGGGCTGGAGAATCCGGATGTCTACCGGCTGGTGTTCATGACCCGGATCGCCACCTTGAAACGGGACGGCATCATCGCCGGCCACCGCCCCCGCCCGGACCACCAGCCCCACCCCGAGGACAAGGGCTTCGGCATCCAGTCGTTCGGCATCCTGGAGGGCGAGATCCGCCGCCTGACCGAGGCGGGCGCGCTGCGCCCCAACGATCCGGCCGCGCTGGCCGAAATGGTCTGGGCCACCGGCCACGGGCTGGTCTCGCTGCTGATCACCCACGGCGATTTCAAATGGACGCCGTTCGACGACTTGCAGCGCCTCGCCATCGACAGCCTGCTGCGCGGGATCCGGCGTTAGCCTCCCCCTCACCCCGGCCCTCTCCCCCAAGGGGGCGAGGGAGTCGATGCCGCCTCTCCCTCGCCCCTCCGGGGAGAGGGCCGGGGTGAGGGGGAATTCTCGATGGAAGGATTAAGCCCTGGGCCCCTCGCCGCGGGCGAGGCGGGCCTCGATCTCGTCCAGCACCGGCATCAGGCCGGCGACCGAATCGATGACGAAATCGACCTCGAGGGCGCGGTGCTTCGCCTCCGCCTCGGCGCGCAGGCGGGCCTGCCCGGCCTCGGGCAGCGCCGCCCATTCATCGCGCGAGAGGCCGACCATATTGCCGGATACGGACAGGCCGACCGTCCAGGTGCCCGCCGCCTTGCCTTCCAGGATGCCGGGTTCGGTATCGTCGACCTTGACCACCGCCCGCGGCGGATGGACGCCGAGATCGGCGAAGGTCCGATACATCATCAGGGGCCCGGGCCGCCCGTCCGCCAGATCGCCGGCGCAGACCAGGTTGTCGGGGACATAGCCGGCAGCGGCGGCGACCGGCACCAGCCGCTCCATGATGCTGCGGACATAGCCGGTGGTGGAACCGACCTTCAGCCCGCGCCGGCGGCAATCGGCGACCGTATCGACCGCGCCGGGAATGAGGTCGGCGTAATCGGTGACCACCGCCTCGTTCAGCGGCACGAAGACGGCGTAGACCCGGTCGATATCCGCTTCGCCCGGGGCGTGCCCATGGGCTTCCGCCCAGCGCGCGGCAATGCCCGGATCGGCCATCAGGGCGGCGATATGGGCGCGCTTGGGCAGGCCCATGGGTTTCCTGGCCTCGGCGATGGCGATCTCGACGCCGAGGCGGCGATAGGCTTCGACGAAGGCGCCCATGGGGGCGCGGGAACCGAAATCGACGATGGTCCCCGCCCAGTCGAACACGACGGCCTTGAGATGGACGAAGGGGGCGGCGGACATGGGCGGGACTCCGAAAAGCGGGAACGCAGCCTAGCCTATACCTGTTGCACCCGCATGGCAGCCGCCACGCCGCCGCCCGCCCCGCTCAGAAGACTTTCAGCAGGCGGATCTGCGCCGTGAAGTCCTGGCGGAACCCGCCGTCGCCGGCGATATCCGCCCCGACCATGCCCTGGATCTGGAAGCTGGGCGTGGCGAAGGTGCTGGCGAAGAGGCGCAATTGCTGGCTGTCGGACTTCAGGCCGGTATAGACGCCGCCCGCCCGCTGCTGGCCCTCGAAACGGCCGGAATAGCCGAAGGAGACCGACGTTTCCGGGCTGACCAGATAGCGCAGATAGCCTTGCGCCTGCCAGGCGGGATCGACGGTCCGCTTCACGCCCAATTCCTCGTGGTCGAAGGTGAAAGCGACGTCGGCGGCGAGATCGAGCACGAAGCCGCCGCCCAGCCCCTGGATCACCCCGACCTGCGGGGTCACCGTATAGGTGCCGCTGCCGAGGCTGACCTTGGCCGGATCATAGTTTCCGGTGGGCAGGGTGAAATAAGTGACGAAGCCGAGCGTGGTGCCCCGGTCACCGACATTGTCCGCCTTGAGGAAGGCGGAAACGCCCAGGATGAGGTCGCCCAGGCCATTGGCCGTCTTCTGCTCGACACCGCCGATGCGCACGTCGCCGAAGCCGCCATAGGGCAGGATCGCCTGAACGTTCATCAGCATGTCGCCGACCTTCAGGTAGTGCACATAGCGGGCAAGGCCGACATAGGCATCGAGCCCGGAGTCCGGCACCTTGCCCACGCCGTCGACATCGAGGCTGTCGTGGCTCGAATACTGGAAATAGGCCAGGGCCAGATTGGTGCCCTCGGGCAGGGCGGCATAGTCGCCGGGGGAAATGTCGACGGCCCTCGCCGTCGCCGGCAGGGCGGCCGCCAGCGCGGCGGCCAGGGCAGCCTTGGCCCATGCCCGCGAAGAAAGCGGCTGCCGTTCGGCCGGACGCCGGCCCGGCCTGATGATGTTCTGCTGCATGACGTGCGGTCCTCCCCAGGGGTCGCGGTTGGGGCCGCGCTCCCCGCTCTTCGGGGGGATGCGCGGCCGGCCCGCACAGACTAGGGAGGGGAAACGCCGGGGGCTGTCCGCGATCGGCAGGCGCTGTCGCCGATCGGCGGGTTTCGTTCGGGATCAGTAAACCTCGAACAGGCCGGCCGCCCCCATGCCGCCGCCGACGCACATGGTGACGACGACATAGCGGGCGCCGCGCTTCCGCCCCTCGATCAGGGCATGGCCGGCCAGCCGCGCCCCCGACATGCCGTAGGGATGGCCGACGGCGATGGCGCCGCCGTTCACGTTGAAGATATCGTTCGAAATGCCCAGGCGGTCGCGGCAATAGAGCGCCTGGACGGCGAAGGCTTCGTTCAATTCCCAAAGGCCGATGTCGTCGACCTTGAGGCCGTGGCGTTCGAGCAGCTTGGGCACGGCGAAGACCGGGCCGATGCCCATTTCCTCCGGCCCGCAGCCGGCGACCGCCATGCCGCGATAGGCGCCGAGGGGCGCGAGGCCCAGTTTCTCCGCCGTCTTCGCCTCGACCAGGAGGGACGCCGAGGCGCCGTCCGACAGCTGGGAGGCATTGCCGGCGGTGATGAAGTCGCCGGTCGCGACCAGGCTGCCGTCCTTATAGACCGGCTTCAGCGACGCGAGGCCGTCGAGGGTGGTATCGGCGCGCGGGCCCTCGTCGAAATCGAGGGTGACGTCCTTATAGGAAGTCTGCTTCGTTTCCCTGTCCACCACCGCCATGCGGGTGGGAAGCGGGACCAATTCCTCGGCGAAGGCGCCGGCGGCGCGGCCGGCGGCCACGCGCTGCTGGCTTTGCAGGGAATATTCGTCCTGGGCCGCGCGGGAAATGCCGTAGCGGCGCGCCACCACCTCGGCCGTCTCGATCATCGGCATATACATGTGGGGGCTGCGCGCCAGCACCGCTTCGGAGCGGGCGCGGAAGCCGTTCTTGTGCTGGTTCTGCACCAGGCTGATCGATTCGACGCCGCCGGCGACCACCGCCGCCATGCCGTCATCCATGATCTGCTTGGCGCCGGTCGCCAGCGCCATCAGGCCCGAGGCGCACATGCGGTCGATCGACATGCCGGCGACCGCCTCGGGCAGGCCGGCGGCGGCGGCGGTCAGGCGACCGATGTTGTAGCCCTGGGTGCCCTGCTGGCCGGCGCAGCCGATGATGCAATCCTCGATCAGGGCGGGGTCGATGCCGGCCCGGCGCACTGCCGCCGCCACGACATGGCCCGACAGCGCCGGCGCCTCGGTATCGTTGAACGCGCCCCGGAACGCCTTGCCGATCGGGGTGCGGGCGGTCGAAACGATGACGGCCTCACGCATGTCTCTCTCCCTCTTTGCTGTTTTCGCGGTCCCCCTCACCCCGGCCCTCTCCCTCAAGGGGCGAGGGACAGGCTTCAGGGATAGAAGCGGCTGACCGTATCGGCCACGCAGGCCGGCTTGTCGCTGCCGTCGATCTCGACGGTGACGCGGATGGTGACCTGGATGCCGCCGTCCGGGGTTTCCTGGACCTTGGCCAGTTCGCCCTTGCCGCGGATCCGGCTGCCCACCGTCACCGGGTTCAGGAAGCGGATCTTGTCGCAGCCGATGTTGACGCCCATCTTGAACTGGCCGACGTCGACGATCTGGGGCAGGAAGCCCGAGATCAGCGACAGGGTCAGGTAGCCATGGGCGATGGTGGCGCCGAAGGGACCGGTCTTCGCCTTTTCGGCATCGACATGGATCCACTGGTGGTCGTTGGTCGCATCGGCGAAAAGGTCGATGCGACCCTGTTCGACGAGCAGCCAGTCGCTGGTGCCGAGGGCCGTGCCCTCGCGACCGATGAAGTCGCGGGGGCCGGCAAGTTTCGTGGTTTCAGCCATTTATATTCCCAAAGCCGGCAGTGGCAGTTCGCCCCGGGCGATGATGTTCTCGGTCCGGGTGCGCAGCATGGTATTCTGCGCCTCGGCCTCGGGGAACATCCAGAAGCGGTCCGCCTTCACGCTGTCGAGGACGAAATCGGCCACCTCTTCCGGCTCGGTCAATTGCAGCTTCAGGCCGGTGGCGGAGACGAGGTCGCGCATCGTCTTGTAGGCGGCGGCGCCGGTATCGTTGCCGTCCGAGAATTCGCTCGGGCGATTGCGGTTGCTGTCCATGATCCGGGTGTTCACCACATGGGGGCCGGGGAACAGCACGGCGGCGCGGAGCTTCGTCTTCGCGATCTGCAACTGCCAGTGCAGGGTCTCGGAGATCGAGGTCACCGCCGCCTTGGTCGCCGCATAGATCGGCGTATTGGGCAGCGAGAACAGGCCGCCGTTGAAGGAAGAGGTATTGCAGATCAAGCCCTCCTCTCCGCCTTCGATCATGCGCGGCACGAAGGCGCGGATCCCGTGGACGACGCCGATCACATTGACGGCGAAGCCCCAGTTCCAGTCCTTCATCGGCATGTCCCACAGCTTGCGCTGCGCTTCGCCGAGGCCGACGCCGGCATTGTTGAAGAGGAAATGCACCTGGCCGAAGGCGGCATAGGCGGCATCGGCCAGCGCATCGACCGAGTCTTCCTTGGTTACGTCGGTCTTCACGCCGATCGCCTCGGTGCCGCCGGCCTTGAGGTCGGCGACGGCGGCGTCCAAGGCGGCCTGGTCGATATCGGCGATGACGAGTTTCAGCCCCTCGCGCGCCAGGCTGCGCACGAGGGCGAGGCCGACGCCCGAGGCGCCGCCGGTGACGACGGCGGTCTTGCCGGCAAGATCACGCATTGGCCACCTTCTTCTCGGACGCCAGCGGAATGTCGATGCCCTGCACGCCCGGCTCGTCGAAGCGCTGGTGCCAGAAGGCGTCGAGCCATTCGCTCGGCACTTCGCGCAGGATCTTGCCCGAGGTGACCGAGCCGCCCTCGCAGTAATAGGCTTCCAACACCCGCTTCACCGGCACGTCGGCGATCGGGTCGAACGGGCTTTCGTTCAGGGTGATCCTGGCGTCCGGGATCTTCTTCATGTCGGTGTATTTGCGTTCCCAGTCGAGCTGGGTCAGGAACACCGGGCCGTCGAAGCCGCCGCGGCGGGTGATCGCGGGCATGCCCTTGTAGCAGAAGAAATGCTCGGTGAATTCGGCCGGGCCTTTGGATTCGCCGAAAGTACCTTCCATCTCGATGAACTTGATGCCGTTCCGCTTCACCGCGACCTTGATCTTGTCGCCGCTCACGTCGAAATCGACCGATGCGATCTTCTTCGGCTCGCCGAAAACCTCGCGGCCGGTGATGCAGACGAAATCGCCCTCCATCGGCATGGACAGGACATACCAGCCCTTCACGCCCTCGGCATCGCAGGCGACGCCGACGGTGGCGGCGCCGATCTCGATCTTGTGGGTGTCCGAGACATGCATGATCACATGGGCGAACTGCACGAAGATCTTCGGCTCGGTCAGCACCAGCGGCCGCGGCAGCACGGCGGCGGCAATCTCCGGCTCGGTCTCATAGATGGCGCGGAAGGTCCGCACCGAGGTCCGCATCGAGGCGGAACCGATCCCGCCGGTGGAGCCCGTCTGAGACAGGTCCTTCACGTAACGCACCTTCGCCATGTCGTTTCCCCTCGTTTTTCGGCAAAGCCTGAGTCTTCCGGGGCGACGGCATCGCCCCGGCCTGGTTTGTTCGCGATCTATTCAGTTACTCTGCGGCCGCGCGCTGTTCGGCGGGCACGTAGAATTGCTCGAAATACTCCCGGAACTGCATGATCGGGCCGTCGCCGTCGCACAGGATCGGGTTCTTGCGGTGGATCTTGTGGTTCCAGATCGGAATATCGCCCTCGACGCCGGTCTGGCCGATGACCAGCGCGATTGCCATGCGGGCGATATTATATTCCATGCTGTCCTTGTCGAACTTGCGGTGAGTGAAGGCGAAGCGCAATTCGCACTTGTCCTTGGTCACCGGGGTCGCCAGGACCATCAGCAGCGTGTCGGTGATGCCGGTGATGCGGGTATATTTCTGGCCGGCACCGTTCTGCACCGTCTCGACCCGGGTCGGGAAGGTCTTCATCTCGCCGTCGGGCATGGGCAGGGTGCGCTGGCCCTCGGCGATCGAGCGGCGCAGATGGCGGTCGTAGGTGGTTTGCCCCTCCGGCACATCGTCCATGCCGTGGACATAGCGGAAATGGGCGATGTCGACGCCGTTCTCCGCGATCTCCTGCGGGTTGGACAGGATGGTCCAGTGATACCGGTCCAGTTCCTCCCACTTTTCTTCCGCGATCTGGCCGATTTCCTCGTGCTCGATCAGGTCGAAGAAGGGCTCGGCCTTTTCCGGGTGATACCAGGCCCAGACCACATTGTTCTTCTCGACGATGGGAAAGGCCTTCATGCAGGGCCGCCGGCTCAGGATCGGCGGCATCTTCTTGGCGTAAGGGACGTCGGTCGCCCAGCCTTCGGTATTATAGGCCCAGGCGTGGAACGGGCAGCGGATGCCGTCCTGATCCACCTTGCCGCCATGGCCGAGATGGGCGCCGAGATGGGCGCAATAGGCTTCCAGCAGCCCGGCCTTGCCGGACAGGGTGCGGAACAGCACCAGTTCCTCGCCGAAATAATGCACCGTCTTGACGTCGCCGGCCTGCAATTCGTCAGAGTAGGCGACGAAGAACCAGCCGTAGGGAATGTCCATCGGGAAACGTTCGACCGTGATCATGGACATTACTCCGCGGCCTGTGCGGTGGCGAGCCAGCGCTTCTGCGGGCCGATCTTCGCGGCGATCGCGTTCAGGGCCGGCAGGTCGAGGTCGTAGACATCCGCCGCCGACTTCCAGAAGATCTGTTCCAGGTCTTCCTCGGGCAGGCCGCCCAGCGACAGCAGCATCTTTTCCGCCGTCTTCGGCCAGCAACCCTCGGGGTGCGGATAGTCCGAGCCCCAGATCACCCGCTTCATCCCCAGTTCCTTGCAGGCCACCGCCGTGTCCCGGTCCGCCAGCGCCGAGGCGACAACCCACATGTTGCGGGCAAAATATTCCGACGGCTTCATCGTCAGCTTCGCCCGGAAATCCCCCAGCTTGCCCGACGTGTGCTTCACGCTCGCCCGGATGTCCATCATCGTGTTCATCCAGTTGAACCAGAATTCCGACCCCTCGGTATAGACCACCTTCAGCCGGGGGAAGCGTTCCAGCACCTCGCCGAAGATGAATTGCCACATCGACCGTGTCATCCAGAACGGGAATTCCATCAGGAAGCAGCCGATCGCCCCGGGCACCGGCGCCATCGGCGGGGACGCACCCGAATGGAAGTGGATCGCCATGTTCTGGTCTTCGCAGATCCGCCACACCGGATCGTATTTCGGGTGGTTGTAGGGATCGAAGCCGTCGGTCATGCAGGGGAAGACCACGCCCTGGAGGCCGTTCTTCTTCGCCCAGGCGATTTCCTTCACCGCCACCTCGATGTCGAAGACCACCGGGATCACCGCGAGGCCGATCCGGCGCAAGGGGTTCTCCTTGCAGAAATCGACCATCCAGCGGTTATGCGCCCGGGCCCCGGCCCACAGCAGTTCCGGATCCGCGCCCTGGCAGCGCAAGCCGATATCGGCGCCGAAGGGCGGCGCGTTCCGTTCGGTGATGCCGTCCGGGAACAGGACTTCGGCGACGATGCCGTCGCCGTCCAGCACCTTGTCGCGCAGCGTGCCGTCCCAGACGCCGAAAATGTCGTTGCCGCAGGCGGCACGCCATTTGTCGTTGAAGTCCTTGACCAGCAGCTTTTCTTCCATCATCTCGCGGAAGGCGATTTCCTTCGGCAGCCGCTCGTCGAATTCCGCGTGATACTTGCTGTCGAGATAGTCGCGATAT